>JAHEKG010000031.1 GCA_024638475.1 Rhodospirillales bacterium
GGACGACGTCCACACGGCCTTCGATTCCGGCATGCCTATGTTCTACAAAGCCGATACGCTCACGGCGCTGGCCAAGAAAGCCGGGATCGATTCCCACGGGCTCGAACAAACCGTCGCCGACTACAATCTCGGTCAAGCGAAGCAGGACGATACCCTGGGCCGCAAGCATCTGCCCCTACCGATCCAGCAAGCACCGTTCTACGCGTTGCGGCTGCAAAGCTGGGGCCTGACGGGATTCGCCGGCATCGCCGTCGACAAGCAGCTCCGCGTCATCCGCGAAGATCGAACGCCCATCGAGAATCTCTACGCGGCCGGCGAACTGCTCGGCGGCGGCGCCTTCATGGGGCGTTCCTACTGTGGCGGCATGTTCGTGACGCCCGCCCTGACCTTCGGCCGTCTGTTAGGGCAGCAGCTATTGTCCTTCGCTTAGCCGCGATCTGATGCAATTCACGACGGGCAGCGGCTGGCAAGAAGCCGTCACCAGCGTCCGGGATCTGGGGCGCTGGACCGAGGCGCTCGACCACTTGGCCGGCTGGTCCGTTGTTCATCGCGGCGACGTGGACAGACGCCTACTCGCCGCTTGGCAACTCCCCGAGGCAGTCGAAGCATCGGAAGCAATTTTGATTTGCCCCCAGGATGCCACACGCTGGTTGCGCCTTGTGTCCTTCAACTCTATCGCGCAACAGCAAATCCGCTCCAGTGGCCAGGCCTGGGAGACGGGGGGGATATTCTCGATCCTGGCATACAGCGCGGACACCCAGGCGGCATTCGAGCGCGCCCAGGAACTCGGTTGGAGCGCCCATAACGACCCGGTATTGATGGAATTCGGCGAACGAGAATTATTGAACGTCGTCCTGCGTGGCCCGGACGGTTGTAATTTCGGGCTCTACGAACCACTCAAGCCCACTCCGGCACAGCCCGCCGCTTTTCCCAAACTGGGCGCACCGTTCAATGGCCAACAGATGGTTCGCGATTTAGCCAGAGCCCGAGACTTCTACGCCAAGATTCTCGGCTGGGAGAGTTGGTGGGCGGGGGAACTGACGTTGGCTTGCAACAACTTTGGCATACCGAGCAACCTGGTGGGCATTCACCCCAAGCATGTCGCCATATTGCATGCCCGCCAGCAATGTTACGGTCAAACGGAACTCGTCGAATGGACAGGATTTGAAGGCCGCGATTTCTCGTCGCGGGCCACGCCTCCCAATCTGGGGCACCTTGCACTCCGCTGGCCGGTGGATGACTTGCAGCCGTACATCGACCGCTGTCGCGAGTTCGGTGTCAACCTGTTTGTCGAACCCACCCGGTGTGATCTAGCGCCTTGCGGCGAGGTGTTGTTGTGCACAGTGCGCACCCCCGACGGCGTGATGATCGAACTGGTACAAGCGCTCGGATAGCCATTGCGCGGCGCCCAATAGGAGGCCACAGTGACCAAACACATCAGCGATATCGATGAGGTATTAACCACGACCCGCGCAGTGCGGCGCCACATGGACTTCGACCGGTTGGTGGAACCGGAGGTTATCGAAGAATGCCTGCGTCTCGCCCAGCAGGCCACGATGGGATCCAATCAGGAGGACTGGCAATTCGTGGCCGTTACGGAACCAACGCGGAAGGAAGCAATTGCAGCCCTATATCGGGATGTCTGGCTTGAAACCGTGGAGAAGCCCCTCAAAGCGCAGCGCCCCGACACGGTAGCGCGGCTCGATCCCGGCCTGCGTAGCGACCCTGCCCAGCAAGCCCGCCAGCAGCGGGTGCTGGCCAGCGTCAAGTATTTGGTCGACCGTTTGCAACGGGTTCCCGTGCTGGTGTTTGCGTGTAGCGCCAAGCCCGTACCCAAAACCGCATTGGGAGACAGAGCCTCAGGATATTATGGTTCGATATTCCCCATAGCCTGGTCCTTCCAATTGGCCTTGCGTAGCCGTGGGCTCGGTTCAGTCATGGCCACGGCCATTGTTTTTCATGCCGAAAAACTGGGCGAGATCCTCCAACTGCCCGAAGGCACCCATCCCATTACGATGATTCCCGTCGCCTATACCGATAAGTTGGATTTCAAGCCGGCCTATCGACGCCCGCTGGAGGAGATTCTACGCTGGGAGAAGTGGGAAGACTGAACTCAGTCTGCCCGACGCTTCGTCGCCTCATCGATGAGAAACAAATCGGTGAGCAGGGCGCGCAAGTGGATGGACGCGTTTAGATTATCGACGAGCTGGGAGCTGATGTGCGGCTGAGATAGCACTAGGCCGATGGCAGCACCTGCCTTGCCCGCATCGCCATCGAGCACAGCGAGGAACGCCTTGAGCGATTCCTGATCCGTCGGCAATGCATTCGCGATTCCCGTCAGCCCGCGCAACATGTCGGTTAGGACATCGCGAACTTTCGGCCCGCTACCCCCTTGTGTATCGGATTCGAGACCCTGGGCCGCATACGCCAGTAAAAACTCGTAACCGGATTCAATAAGGTCCAGTCGAGTCTCGAACGACAACTCCGTCATTCCGTGTCCGACCAGCGGCTCGAATCGTGGTGGGTCTGGTACTCGGTGCGGGTAATCCAGCCGAGGATCATGGAGCGGGTGTAGAACAGTTTCTCCGGCCGAATCGCGAAGTAAATATGCAGCATGATCAGCGTGACCGACAACAACGCGGTAAACCCATGGAGAACAAACAACAGCCCGCGATTCGCTTCGGAAACTACATAAGGGTCGGTCTCCCAGAAAGGCGTGTCCACACCGAACATCAGCACAACGCCGGTGACGATTGCCACGAGGAGAACCACGGCTATAAAGTTATGGAAGCCTTTTTGTGCGAACGTATACTTACCGGGCTTAGGTTCCGCCTTGCTGCTGTCGAACAGCGCCGCCGCCACCTCACGCACATCCCGAATATCCCGCCAACCGATCCAAATCGTCCCCAGGCCCTGCCAAATGGTCGCGCGCACGATGTGCAGCAGGACCGCAGCCGTCAGGACGAGCCCGGCGATCCAGTGCGGGGCCACCCAAGCAAACTGCACGCCCAACACCGGTAACAACGAGGTGCCCAGCAATACAAACATGCACACCGCCTGCACCCAGTGGAAAAGACGATCGGGAAGCGCATGACGGCGCACCTTTGCGTCGCCCGCAATATTATCTGCCATAGGTCATCACCTTAGAAATTCAGCGACGCCGCGAACGCAGCGCCATATAGACCATGTGAATCACGATAAAAACGACGCCTGCCAGGAAAAACAGCGGCAGCAGATCCCAAGAGACGCCGTTGATGAGTTCGCGGCCCCAAGCATCCGTGTCGACTCTGAAAAGTTCCATGATCTCAAGCGTCCCGGATGGCGCGCTTGACGAGATTTTCCATCAGCGGCATCTTGAAGTGATTGAAGTTGAGCGGCGCGGCGCCCTTACTCGCAATACTCGCCGCCATGTCTGCGGTCGCCGCGTTTTTTTGTGCGCCGCGCACGACCTTTTCGACAGCCGTGAGCCTGCGCGGCACCGCTTCGACGGCGCCACAGACGATGCGTGCGTCGCTGATAACTCCGGCGTCGACTTTCAGCGCCGCCGCAATGTTGACCAACGCAAAATCCCAGGTGTTGCGGTCCGCCACTTTCTCGAAGTAGAAATTCGCGCCGGCCCAGTCGCTGGGAATCCTTATGGAAGTGAGAATGTCGCCGGGCTCGAGCACCGTCATGCGCGTAATGTCCGTCGACGGGCCGATGAAGAACCTAGCCGCTGGAACCGACCGCTCGCCTTGCGAACTTTGGATCACCATGCTGGCGTCCAAGGCCACCAGCGCCGGCGCGGTATCCGAAGGGGACACGGCAACGCAGCGGTCTGCCCCAAACAGCGCATGTTCACGGTTTTGACCCTGCGGTGTATTCGCATAACAGGTCACCCCGCCGGCCCGATAGCAGTCGAGGCCGTAACGGTAATACCAACAGCGGGTATCCTGGCTGACGTTGCCACCCAGCGTACCCACGTTGCGAATCTGCGGGCTTGCTACTTTGGCCGCCGCATCGGCTAATAGGGAAAATCGTTCGCGGATCAGCGCATTTTGCTCAATCTCAGTGAGCGTGGTGAGTGCACCGATTTCAACACCGCCGTTCCAGTCGCGAATACCGGCAAGGCTATCGATGCCGTTCAAGTCGACCACGGCTTTGGGCCGCTTGGCGCGGTCCTTGAACCAATCAAAGCTATCGTGTCCGCCCGCCAATGCCCAACCGTCGGGGCCAAACCGATCGAGCAATGCTAACGCGTCTTCAATACTCGCCGGCTGGTAGAGCTGGAACGCCGGCATCATGTCCTTGGCCATCGTTAGCTTCTCCGAGTCAATTTGGTGATCATGCTGTAAACACACTTAAGGGGCCGTTGGACTGCAAGCGTCCGTTGGCCGCGTTGACGATCATGTCGGGCGTCACCGGGGTTCGGTTAAACACGTGTCCACCCAGCGCGTCGGAAATCGCGCTGAGCAAAGCCGACGCCCCCGCACCCATGGGCGGTTCGCCCATGCCCTTGACCCCAACGGGATTGGAAGGATCCGGTTTATCCACCCCGAAGGCGGTCATGCTAGGGGGCACATCCAAGCCGGACGGGGGGCGGGTTTGAATGAGTCGGGTGTTGCCAGGCAAACCGTTTTGCGGGTCGTAGATGGCACGCTCCGTACAGGCCATGCCGAAGCCCATCACCGCACCGCTGTTGATTTGAGCGGCGAGGACTTCGGGGTGAATAACCGTGCCCGCATCGCAAACGGCGAAATAGTCCTTGATCTCATGGCGGCCCGTCTCGATGTCCAGCTCGATTTCGATAAAGCCCGTGGTGAAGGTGGCAACCATGCCGCCCACGTCCGCACTGTCTTTGGCCACACCCACGAGACCGGTGCCGGCGATGCCGCCCAACGCCAGCTTGGTCAGAGCGTTGACATCCTCGGGCCCCTCCTGACCGGAAAACTTACCGGCCAGGTCGATGGCCCGCTGCGCGGCTTCGCCATAGGAGAGCCCCACCGCCGCGTTCGAACGCCGGAACACCCGCCGGCCGTCAATCTCGTAGTCGTCGGGTGCACCGCCCAGATCCAGCGCCGCGATTTCCTTCAGCTTTGCGACAGCGTCCATGGCGGCCACATAGTTGGTCCGGCTTTGCGTATAACTGGTATTGCTGCCTGCCTGGATCGAATTCCAAGGCAGGTGCTTGCGACTATCGCCACGCACGATCACGCAGTCGTCCCAATCGTATTTGAGTATTTCGGCCGCGATCCGGCTGGTTGCGGCATAGGAGTAGGTGCCCAGGTTGCCGACGCCCGTATGGATGTACAACTTGCCGTCCGGGAGAATACGTACCAAGCCATCGAAACCGTAGAAACCGCCCGTGTGCATCGCACTGCCTATGCCGATTCCGGTGACTTTGGATCCACGGCGCTGCCTGCTGCGTAACTTGCGGTTGTCCCAATCGAACTCGGCCGCCGCCATTTGCAGGGCATCCGCCAGATAGGCGCTGGTCATGGGGCTTTGTCTTGCGTCGAGCAGGGTCGAGTCGCTGGGCGCATTGATCATCCGGATGGCGAGGCGATCCAAACCCAGTTCCTCCGCCGCCCGATCCATAATAGGTTCAAGAATACAAGCGAATTGGTTCTGACCCGGCCCGCGTTGGGCGCCGGCGGGTGGCGTGTTCGTTAATACCGGCACACCACGAAACCGGGTTGCCAGCGGCGAGTAACACGCCCCCAGTGTTTGAGCGGAATTCAGGAAGTCCGGAAAGCCGAAGTAGGGACCGTTGGCCTGCAGACAATAGATATCAGCGGCGGCGATGCGCCCGTCTGCATTGAAGCCGAGCTTGACCGACCCCTGCAGGCAGTGACGCGCCGAACCCAGAAAATATTCTTCGGAACGGCTGATCCGCATCATCACCGGCCGGCCAATTTTCTTGGACATGAGCCCCGGTACGGCCATGATGGGATAGGGCGTGGCCTTGGAACCGAACCCGCCCCCGCAGTATTCGGCAACGTAAACCACGTCGGCCGGTTCGATCCCGAGGTACTGCGCCAGCCCCAGCACGATCATGCTCTGGCTCTGGGTCGAGCCGTACACATGACATTTGCCGTTCTGCCAGTAGGCCATGGCGGTGCGCGGTTCCATGCTGTGATGGGGATTGCTACCGGTAACAAAGGTTTCCTCGACAACGTAGGCCGCGTTGGCGAAACCCGCGTCCAGATCTCCCGCCGACCACTCCACCGCCGGCTTGCCCTTGGGCATGCTGCCGCGTTCGACGCTGGCGAAATCTTCTTCGGTCCAGTGGAGCGTTTGCAGCTCGATATTGGCACGATTGCCCACGTTGCCCTCGGTGCGGGCAGCGGGCCCGCCCGGATACAAACTTTCCAATGGGTCAATTACGAAAGGCAGCGGCTCATATTCGATTTCGATTTTTTCGAGCGCGTCCTCGGCAACCGTTTCGTTCACGGCGGCGATGGCGGCGATGGGCTCGCCTATATATTTTGGTTCGTCGGTCAGCACGGGCGGCATCAGGGGATCTTCCAGCGGCACCAGATCCTCCGGCAGAAGTACGCCGAGGACGCCCTCCATCGCCAACGCCTTTGACACATCGATACGCTTGATTTTTGCGTGTGGGATGGTCGACAACAGCAGCCGGCAAAAAACCATGCCGTCAACGCGAAAGTCTTCGGCGTATTTGGCTTTGCCCGTCACCTTGGCGCGGACGTCAGGGGGAGTGAAGTTCTTGCCGATCAGATCATAAGCCATCGCTAAACTCTCCCCACCGCGGCCATGACGCCGTTGATGTAGTTATCGTAAGCGCCGCAGCGACATAGGTTACCTGACAGGGCCACCCGCGCCTGTTCGCGCGTTGGATTGGGATTGGTTTCGAGCAACGCCACCGCGGACATGATCTGGCCGGGCGTGCAGAAACCGCACTGGGGCCCAAGCTCATCGATGAAGGCTTGTTGGACGGGGTGCAGCCGGCCGTCCTGACCCTCCAAACCTTCGATGGTCGTAATCGAACGGCCGCGAACCGATTGCGTCAACATGGAGCAGGAGTAAGTCGGCACACCGTCGACTAAAATAGTGCAGGCGCCACACTCGCCGCGGTCGCAACCGAGTTTCGTACCGGTCAGGCCTAGCTTGTAGCGTATCGTCATCGCCAGCGTTTCCTGGGGCAACACATCGACCCGGCGTATCTGGCCGTTGACGTTCAATGACAGGAGGCGTTCCACGCCGCCCACATTGACGGGGGGCGAATCAGCAGAGCAGCCGCCCAATCCACCGAAGACCAAGCCAGCCGTAGAGATTGCCGTGCCGGACGCAATCACACCTTTAATGAACTGCCGGCGGGAAGCCCGCTTGTTCGCCAGCCCGGAACCCTCGCCGGCGGCGTCGAAGTACTGTGGGCTTGCGCCTTTCGTGGGGATATCGCTCATGGGTCAATCTCTTGGTTTGAATGGGCTCGCGCGGCACCATGATACCCCCCGAGGTCAAAAACCTGAACCGTTTCCTGCTGGCGTTCTCTGCGTGGACGCCTGTAGTATCGGCGTTCAATAACGATTCCATCGGCCTAAATAACAACAAGGAGAATCCATGGGCTCGAGCACCGAAGACGAATTCCGGCGTGGCTGGCGCATATTATTGGCATCGAGCGTCGGTATCGCTGCGGGCTTGAGCGGCATTGCCTTCTATACCTTTGGCGTGTTTATCGTGCCGCTGGTCGAGACCTTCGGCTGGACCCGCGGGCAAGTGAGTATTGCCGCGAGTTTTTTGATCATCGGCACCGCCATCACGGCGCCCATCGTCGGCACCATCATTGACAAATACGGGGCCCGCAAGGTGGGCATCGGCTCGACCATCGTGTTGAGCATGGGCTATTTGCTCGCGCTTCCCCAACTCAACGGCAACCTTTACGTCTTCTACGCCGCGTGGCTGGCAATGGCCTTGATCGGCGGCGGCACGACCCCGGTGGTGTGGACCCGGGCGATCAACATTTGGTTCGATCGAGGCCGGGGGCTGGCGTTGGGCCTAACCTTGGCCGGCTCCGGGACGACCGGTATCTTCGGGCCGGTGTATGTGACCTGGCTAATCGGCCTGTATGGCTGGAAGGGGGGCTACATCGGCGTGGGTTCACTCATTCTGTTCATTGCCGTCCCCGTCCTGTTCTTTCTCTTCAAGGAAGGCGCGCCCCAAGCGACTCCAAACCCCTCCTCCACTGGGTCCCATGGGCAAGCGCTAAGGGGCTTTACCCTCGATGAGAGCCTGCGCTCGGTTCCCTTCTGGATCATCTCGGGCGGTTTCTTTTTGGTATCGGCGGTCGTGGCCGGGCTGTTGATCAACGTCGTGCCCATTCTGATCGACCGCGGCCTGACCCAATTGCAGGCCGCCCAAATTGCCGGCACGCTGGGTGTCGCCGTGGTCGTCGGCCGCGTGGGTATCGGCTACCTACTTGACCGGTTCCGAGCGCCGTTGGTGGCACGGGTGTTGCTCGTCATTACCGCGGTGGGTTGCGCCCTACTGACCATCGCCGGCACGCCCACTTGGGTCGCCGTCATCAGCGTGATGTCCATGGGCTTAGCGGCCGCGGCGGAGGTCGATCTGGTCGCCTATCTTTCGAGCCGTTACTTCGGCATGAAGGCCTACGGAAAGATTTACGGGTGGCAGATCACGGCGTTTTATCTGGGTGCGGCGTTCGGCCCGATTTCCGTGGGTCTCGCCTACGATCACTTTGGCGGTTACCTGCAGGTGCTTTACGGCTCGGCCGCTATTCTCGTGTTCGGCGCCCTGGTCGTCGGCTCGCTGGGCCGCCCCCCTGACTTCAAGTAATGGGGACATTCCCCTTTTTTGATTTCAAAAAAGGGGAATGTCCCCATTACTCTAGCCGAGGCGGCCGAGGACTTCGATGGCCGCCCGCTCGCCGGATTCCATCGCCGATTCCATGCCGATTTCCAGGCGGCGGGTTTGCTCGCCGGCAAAATGCAAACGGTCGTGGGGCTTGATCATGTCGTGTATGAAGCGCCGGGCTTGCCCTGGGCGGTAGGAGTGCCGGCAGCCGTGCACGTAAGGATACTCTGACCAGGAATGCACCCCGGTGACTTCGAGCTTACCCTTCGTCGATGGGCGGATGCGCTCGATCTCGCGCATGATGAATTCGCCGCGCTCTTTGGGCGCCAATTGATCGATCCGGTCCCCCTTCTGCCCGGTAATCACGGCCGCGAGACGATCGCGGCTGCCGTCGTAACCGATGGGCTGGCGGATCATGTTGATGATTCCATCGGTCCAGGTGGAAGCATCCAACCCGTCCTGCTCCCAAAACGGTGTGCCCTTGATGCGCAGATGCACCTGGCTGTTGTTGGCGTTGGGCATGCGGTTGACGGCCTCCGCCTGATAGCCCGTCAGCGGGCGATCAATGGTGACGCGGCGCAGCGAACCGAACGGCACCGCGCTAATACAGAAATCGGCGCTGTGGCGGCGGCCGTCCAAACACTGCACCGTCACACCCGTGTCATGGCTGCTGATGTAGGCCACCTGGCTGTTCAGCCGCACGGCATCGCCCAAATGGGCCGCCATGGCCTCCGGCAGCCGGGAGGTACCCCCCTTCACGTGGGCGCTGGTTAATGCCGCGCGTTCGAAGCGATCCTTGCCCGACTCATCATCGGCCCCGCTCAGTAGCCGGCCGCGAGTCGACTCCTGCAGCAGGGTGAGCACCGACACGCCATTCAGGTCGAATGGCACGAGGCCCTCATTCATCAGCCGCAACGCTCCCGGAGAAGCGCCGTGACCGCGCAGCCAATCGCCGAGCGGCACGTCATACTGCTCGGCCTCCGGCTGCAGCCAATCATCCAGCTCGGTGAAAGGACTGAACTTACCCAAATAGGCCCCCAGCAGGGTCTGCGGCAACAGGGGGCGTTCCCAACCCACTGTGTCATTGCGCGGGTGGCTCTCCCAGTCCTTAGCGGCAATGAGTTCACCGCCCACGGAAAATACGAACGGGGCGTTGATGTTGGAGCCTAGGGTCAATTCCACATTCAACTGCGTGCACACGTTGCGGATACGGGCGTAGTAGGGCCCAATCTGCGACGCGCCCAGCTCGGGGGTGCCGTAGATGTGGTCGCCCGTATAGGCCCGGCCGCCCACCCGGCTATTCGCCTCCAGCACGGTGACCTTGGCGCCTTCGCCGGCCAGTATCATCGCCGCATTGAGCCCGGCAAAACCGGCGCCGACGATAATGACATCGGCAACCTCGTCCGCGGCCCACAGTGCGCCGCTGCGCAGTGCCGGATAGAGGCCTAGCGCGGCCCCGACCACGGTTCTTCGTGAAAGCGTCACAGTAACCCCCGCGTCATTTGCACGTGGCGATCAGTGTATAACAAAAAAGGCCGGAACCTGCCGGCCCCGGCCTTCCCTTAATTGTCGGGAACGATCTTGCGACTAAAACCGGTAGGTGCCGCGCACACCCCAGCGCCTCGGCATCGGGGCGGACACACGGGATTCGTTTTGTCGAGTTCCCCCGGGGCGGCCGAAGGTGAACAAGTCAACCCCGTGGACCCCAGCGATAAACTCATCGTGATCAAGCGCGTTCAGCATGTAAGCCTCGACGCTCAAATGGTCGCCGCGAATCCCCACCCGGAGGCTGAGATCGTCGTAAGCCGACGTCTGCGTGATATTCGTGTAGTCGGTATGTCGCTCGCCCTGGTGAGCCAAGTCCGCGCGCGCATACCAATCAAAGCCGGATAATCGACCCCAGTTTAGCTGGTCGGTATATTGACCGGAAAGCGTCCAGGCAACCTTGGGCGCACCCGGCAACTCATTGCCTTCAGCCCCGGTGAAAGTTCCCCACACATCGTTGCAGTCGTTGCAGGGAAAGTTCGTCAGCTTAGTGTCATTAAGACCGAACGTTGCCGATAGGGCTAGATTGTCCGTCGCCAGCCACGTCCCCTCAAACTCAATCCCCTTCAGGTCAGCTGTACCGTTATTGATCGTTACGGGAATCAAATTAAACGTGCTGCCCATCGCTACGGCAATGTTGTTGCCCACCTGCCCATCGATCCATTCATCGAAGTAAATTGCGACAGTAGTCCGGGCACGGCCGTCCAGCCACGTAGATTTTACCCCGAACTCAAGATTGTCGAGCTGTTCTTCGTCAACGTCCACAGTTGCATTGGGAGCTGCCGCTAGGAGGAGCGCCAACGTGTTCGGATCCCCAAACCCTAGGCCGGAGTTGAAACGGCCAGGACGAAAACCGCGGGAAAACAGAACGTAAGCCGTAGAGTTGTCCGCATACTTATAATCCAGCGACACCCGGGGTGCGAAGCTCGTAAAAGTCTTCGACAACACTAAGGGAGTCGGGGGCGGCATTTGGTTGGTTCCCAGCTTTAGGTTTTCGGTGATCTCATCCTCCTGGTACCGCGCCTCTACGGTAAGCGTCAACTTGTCCGTAATGTCATAATACGCGGCACCGAAGACAGCCGTTGTTTCCACGTCGCGTTCCACGATAGAACCCGTGAAAGTCGCACCAACGAACAAGTTACCGTACACAGTACCGCCCGGAGAATGAGCGTCGAAGTAGTTTAATCCTGCAGTCCATCGAAAGCGCCCGTCCTGGGGCGACGTGAGACGCAATTCTTGGCTGAAGTCCTCTTGCTTGCCCTGAATTAACAGGGTGCCATTCCGATCTGTCCGGCAATTAGGCGCCCTATTCAAAATAACCGCACACAAGAAGAAGGCTTCGTTGGGCACATTCAGGCCATTGCGGTAGTTCAGATCAATAATGTTCTGGCTTTGGTCTTCATGGTAAGCCGTCAAAGAGGTCAGCGTGTAACCATCGCCGAAGTCCCAGTCGGCCCGGATATGCGCCTGCGTGGCTTCACGCTTGAGACCGGCTTTTCGGTGGAAACCCGGATCGAAAACATTCCAGAGCGGATTGACGTTAAACAAGTTATTTTCGAGGATCGTATCGATCACGGTGTCCGCCGAGAAGATGGTCGGGTCCTGCCGCATCACTTGGCCCACACTCGGCAATGTCCCGCAAACGACACCGAAGGTCCAACGACCAAAGCTCGCGGTTGGATCGCGCGCGGGATCAAGGGGCGCGCTCAAGGGATCGCAGCCGCCGCCTACGAGGGCACGCCCGTTGAAGGATTCTTGTTTGAGCGAAAACTGCGCCCCCGGACCATCCTCATCTTCGAAATAGTTAAAAAAGCCTTTAATCTTCAGATTATCCGTGGGGGTCCATACCAACGTTCCCGAAATGGACTGAGTGGTGCGCTCGCCCAATTCGTTGTTCACGGAGGGCAGCAACTTTGCCGGATCCACGGGGTTCTGAGGGTTGTTATTATTGACATAACCGCCCTGCTCCCAATCTCGGTAGCTGAGGCGTCCCGCCAGCTTGCCCTCAACCAGCGGCCCTTCAACGCTGACATGCACTTCGTGGCTGCCGTAGCGGGCTGCGTCGGCGCTGATGGTGGCCCCAAACTCGTCGCCAGGTTCCTTCATGATGAAGTTGAGTGCGCCGACGAAGGCTGATCGGCCAAAATACGCAGTCTGTGGGCCCTTGAGGATTTCGACACGCTCGACATCAACAATACTCGGGGAATAAGCGCCGACCACGGGGGCGCCATCAATAAACAATTGCCCACCCGCGAAAATCCCTGCATTCCCGTTAAGGGATAGCCCCCGAAACACCAAGGCATTGCTAGAGCGATCGTTGCGGGCCGATCCACCTTGCATGTTGGTGAAGGAAAAGCTGGGGGTGTAGAGCTGTATATCGGTCAGCTGCTCCATGTCGCGGGCTTCTAAGTCTTGCGCCGAGAAGGCTGTGACGGCAACCGGCACCTCCATCAAGTTTTCTTCCTTCTTGCGAGCCGTGACGACGATCTCTTCCAACCCTTGGGCCAGAAGCACAGAATCGGGGAGTAGTAGGCCACCCGACACGAAAATTGCCAAAGCAGGAAGTAGTCTGCGCTGGAACTTATTCATCTTTGATTCCCCCATACATGGATAGGCTTTGTCGCGTTGAAGCATCAACAGGGCCAATACCCCGTTCCCGAACCTTACGGTCAAGCGCTAAGGATACTAGATAAACAAAACAAACTGGTCGGATTTTGTGACTGTCGCATCCACCCAACGGACATCGGTGTTGTGCACACGCAACACATTCCGCTCGCTTAAGTCGACAGCCACTAAAGCGTGATTCTCACGATGCTGTTGTCGCCGCCGCAGCTGACATAAATCGCGCCGTCACGGGCAACGGTAATGCCCAGCGGGGTGTTTTCGGGCAGGTCCTGCCGATCGATGCTGAGGGGTAACCCATAGGCCAATACCGTGCGCTCACCGGTGCTTAGATCAAGGGCCAGCACCTTGCCGCCGCCCGGCTGAACGACCACGACGCGCCCATCCGGCAACCGCGCAATGCCGAGGGGGTCGTGCAGGCCCGAGGCGACTTCGGTACGCCGCCCTGTTGTCAGGTCGACTCGGCTAATCGTGCCGGAGGCAACCTCCGTCACCAGCACGGAGGTGTCGCTCTCCAGCAGGAGAGCGACGGGCTCCTTAAGACCAGCGGCGACTTCGACAACTTTTTCTCCAACCACTCGAACCAAGCGGTTGCCGTCCGCATCGGCGATGATCGCGTCACCTGCGCTTGTCAGCGCTACGCCGCGCGGGGTTTTTACCGCGGTGGAATCGGCAATAACCTCGTTCGTCCGCCGATTGATCGTGCGAATACGCCCGTAGTTGGAATAGGTGGTGATGAGAATGTCGTCGTTGGCTACGGCCGACGACGAGCCACCCAAACTCCACATCTCCGGTTCTCGGGTCATCACGCCCGTTTCGGGATCGATGAACCGGTAGCCGAACGGATCCGCGGCAAGAATCGCCTCCTTGCCGTTCAGGGTCGTCATGGAAAGTCCCAGCGGCACCGTGAAATGCCCCACGGTGACGTCCCACCGTTCGCCCGTTTTCGGATTGAACCCGAGGATGGCGCTGTCGGCGAGGCTCGCCAGGTAAATGGTGCCATCCTCGGCAATCGCCAGGTTGTCCAGGGGTGGCGGAAAGTTCGCAAAGATTCTGGACTTGCCGGTTTCGATGTCGGTAATCCACAGATCCCCTGTCATATAGTCCACGTTCCAGGCGTTACCGTTGGCATCCGGTTTTACCGCGGCGGTCGTGCCCACTCCGTCGGCGATGACCGTGAAGGTGCCGGCGTCCACATCGATGGCAAAAATCTCATTGGTGCCGAAGTGAGGCGAGTACAAGCGGCCATCCGGACCGAACCCAAAACCGTTGAGGCGGCCTTTGTTCTTGGCGACGAGACGCGGCGGCTTATTGCCGATCACGTCGAGCTCCCACAGGGCATTCTCGGCGCCCGGCTGCACGGTAAAGTTCGACTGGGCGGTGAACAGTCGGCCATCCGGGGTAAAGGCAATCGGATTGACCCGCGGCACGTCGGGCATCAACACGATGGGCATGCCGCCCGGGCGTTGAATGCGGATTTCGCCCGTGTGCTGGGCGGTCCAGGCCAACACGCCTTCCGCCGGCGAGCCTTTCGGGCCCACGGCGACGTCGTCGGATTCCCCATACGGCGACTCGACGGCGACGGTGACGAGGCCGCTCGCCGGGTCGATGCGATAAACCCGCCGCGAATGAATACTCGTGCCGTAAATCATGCCGTCGGGGCCGATATCGATGCCCTCGACGGCCTGGATGACGGAACCCGGCACGAGAATCTCGACCCTCGCGGCAAGCGGCGCCGGCGCGGCGCTTGCCGGCAGACCCCACGCTGCCAGGACGAGTGTCATTGTTATCAGTACCGAGCGTGTGGTATCCATTGCGATCCCCTTGCAAGTTTTGTTTTTTTCGAGCTTCCCGTATTGCGGATTTAGGCGGTCAAGACTAGGTCCTCGGCGTCCACATCACGGTCGTGTTGCAATCGGGTGCTTTCGCACCTACAACGTACAGCGTATTAGAACACGCTCCTCAGCCCAGCAGCGAGAACACACGTGCCAGTCACCCCCATGCGAATCCTTTTGGCGGCCTTCGTCATGTTGTCCGCCGGCGTCCAAGCGCAGGCGCCAGCGGCCGATGCCGTCGAGCGGGGCCGTTACCTGACCGCTGCAGGAAGCTGCAAACACTGTCATACGGCAGAAGGCGGTGCGGCGTTCGCGGGGGGCGTGGCGTTCACGACGGATTTCGGCGTCGTGTATTCAACGAATATCACGCCCGATCCGACCACCGGGATCGGCGGCTGGAGTTTTGAGCAATTCGCGCGGGCCATGCGCGAGGGCGTTTCCGCGGACGGCACCAAGCTGTATCCGGTGTTCCCCTATCCTTCGTTCACCAAGGTCAACGACGACGACCTCAGGGATATTTTTGCGTATCTCCAAACCGTTGCGCCGGCGGCCAAGGCGGCGCCGGCCAACGACATGGGCTTTCCTTATAGCCAACGCAGCCTGATGGGCGTGTGGAACGCTTTGTATTTGGACAATCAACGCTATGCGCCGGATGCATCACAATCGCCGGAATGGAATCGGGGCGCCTATCTCGTGCAGGGCCTCAGTCACTGCGGCAGCTGCCATACCCCGCGCAATATGCTGGGGGCCGAAAAGCAAGACCTCGCGCTTAGCGGCGGCACTTACTACGACGAGGTCGCACCCAACCTGATCAGGCCCTGGTCCGCGGTCAACCTCACTTCCGCCAAAGACGGCCTTGCGGCGTGGTCCATGGAAGACATCTACGATTATCTGCGCACTGGGCACAGCGCAACCGCCGGCACCTTCGGCCCGATGAACGCAGTCATCACCGAGAACACCTCGAAGCTCACCGACGGTGACGTGCGGGCGATGGCCGTTTACCTGAAGAGCCTGCCGCCCATAGAGCGCGCGCCGAAGCACGAGATGAATCCCGCCGACTTCCGCGCGGGAGAATTGCTGTACACCATCCATTGCGGCACCTGCCATCTGCCCACCGGGCTAGGCGACCCGAGCATTGGTCCTGCGCTGGCAGGCAGCAGCGTGGTTCAGGCCGAAGACCCTGCCTCGCTAATCAATTCGATCATCTACGGCGCGACCGTGGCGACGCCCGCGCCACCGGGTGCTTGGGACAATATGGAGGCCTTCGGTGACAAGCTGGACGACGATGAGATCGCCCTCCTAAGCACTTACATGCGCGCCAACTGGGGCAACCGCGGTGGACGGGTAACGGAAGCGGACGTCGCAAAACAACGTTAAGGGGAAATAACGTTAATGGGGACATTCCCCTTTTTTGAAAAAGGGGAATGTCCCCATTTTAGGTGGGGAGCTCTACGATTTCGCTCCACGAGTCGCAATGGCCGTCTTTGTGGGCGATGCCCGTGAAAATCTCGCATTGGCCGCAGCTCGAGTCCGGGGCATCCGCCTTGAAGAACGCGCAGTTTAGGCAGTTCTTTTCGGGATCGGCGGACAATTCGGTATAGTTATTCGCCTTGCGCAGGCCGCTTTCGCTCAAACTCCAATCATCCGGATTCGAGCAGACGACGGCGGGCTTACCACAGGCACTCAACAGGCCGCCGACCGCGCCGGCAATGGGCAGCTGAATACCCCAACGAACCACGCGACGGCGACTGTACAAATCGGACTGACTCATGATGACCTCGGATTGATGACCCAATGACGGTATCCTTTTTAGCATGAAGGCGGCGCGATGAGCAGGTTCTTAGCGATTGCGATTGCATTGACCGGCATCGCGGGCAGCGCCCACGGCGAGCTTACGGAGCGCGTATTCCACGCCGACCTGTCGGCGCGCAACCAAACCCGGCTTACGATAAGCCCGGCCACCGGCAAAGCGGATTTCAGGCTCGACCTCACGAATCTCACCCTCACGTGGGAGGTCGAGTTCAAGGATTTACTCGGCGCACCGGTGGCGGCAAGCCTGCACGGCCCTTCGCAGCCGGGGGCCAATGGCCTGGCCTTCGTAGACTTGGCGCCGGAGGGGTTTCAGAGCCCCCTAAAGGGATCCGCGGTCTTGACGGAGGCCGAGGTTCAGTATCTCTTGGCCGGCTGGACCTACGTGAACATTACGACGGATAAGTTTCCCTTTGGCGAGGCGCGCGGCCAGGTGGACGTCGGCCCACGCGAGTAGGCCGCCTAACTCGACTGCAAGCGCTCCACGGGCACCGCGCCATACCCGGGGGTCAGGCGCGACACCGCGTAGGTCACCAGGCAACCGATCAAACCGCCTAGGGCCGCGATGGAAAACGCGTTACCCGATTCCGCCTGCAGCCACGCCGTGATCGCGAAGACTAGGCCGTCCGGCGCACCGATTGCCGTGACCACCCCGGAAATGACCCCAATGAATACCGTTGCCCCTGCAAGAAACCCCGCAAACGCACCCCACTTGGTGACGCCATCCCAGAGAATGCCGAGGACCAAGGGTCCCGCAAAGGCAGCGGACATGCCGCCGAACCCGATGGCCGAAAACAGGGTGATGTTGAGCGCCTGACCGAACCACGCCGCCGCGGCCGCCGCGAGTAACACGCCGAAGGTCGCGACGCGACCGATCCTCAACGCCGCCCTGTCGATCTCCGCGGCGGGCCGCTCGCTTTGGTACCGCGGTGCGTAGGTCAGCCGGTAAAGATCGTTGGCGAAAATTTGCCCCATGGTGACCACCACCCCGTCGGCCGTCGACATGATGGCCGCCAAGATCCCGACGCCGAGCAGGGCCGCGAGCCATACGGGCAACAGCTCGATGAATAGCCGCGGCACCACGTCGTTGGCGGCGCCGCCGATGAGATCGTCGCCGAGGACGGCCCGCCCCAGAATGCCGCCGAAAGCCATGCACGGCAGAATGAGCCCAAACACAAAGGACGCCGCTACGAATTTCGTGCGTTGGGTTTCGTCCCGCAGGGCCCATAGCTTATTGCCCACATGAGGCAGCAACCCCAGGGGGATGAATGAAATACAAATCGCGGCCGCGTGCCAGGGCGTCGCGGTCACCGGGCTCGCGGGATGAAAGGCTTTGAGCGCATTGGGATCGAGCGTTTCGATCCTTGCCAGAACGCCGCCCAAATTGCCGCCGGCCCCAAAGCCGGTCAAGAACATGATCAACACGGCGAGCGCTAGCAACACCATGAGAAAACCCTGGACGCCGTCCGTGAAAACATCGGCATGGGCGCCGCCCATGACCACGTAACCCGCTAGCACCGCCGTGGTAATCGCCAAGGCCGCGGGCAGCGGCAAGCCGAGCATCGTTTCGAACATCACCAGCCCTGAAACCAGTTGCCCGGCGAGGTAGAACAACAGCACCAGGGAATAAACAGAGGTGATCACGCGAATGACGTCGGATTGATATTTCTGTCCCAGATACTCTGGAATCGAGCGGGCGCCAAAGCTGTTTCCGGCTCGAGCGACGGCGTGCTGGCAAAGCATGACCCCGCCATACAAACCGACGGGATACAAAAACATGAACCACAGGTTCGACAACCCGTAGTGGTACGCCAGCGCCGGCATGCCGAGAAAGGTTGCCCCCGACGCGGCCGTCGAGCTGAACGCAAAAGCCAGAAAAATAGGCCCGTATCCGCCCCGCGCCGTCGCATAGTCGTCCGCCGTCTTGACGCGCCGATGACCGATGGCGCCACAGACGAACATCAAGCCGATATACAGCACCAGGCAAATCCAGGAATAGGCGGCAAGGGTCATGGGATTCGCCGGAACCGGCGGGCGGGTATCAGTTTACGCAACGAACCAGATTTTAATCACGCTGCGCTTGCATCGACCCCGACTCAGCCGCCGGCGCCTGGATGATAAACGCCGGCACCGCCTCGATGGTGTAGGACGAAGACAACGCCGTGCACTCCCCGGTTGCGGGGTCCGGATAGCCATCCGCCAGTTGCTTGGCAGCAACGTACATGGCGGGGCAGCTAAATTGACCGGTCACGCTTAGGTATTCGCCCTTACGGAAATAGTCCCAAAAATTATCGAAATCCCGGTAACCGGCAATCATCCCCTTCGCGCGCTCCCCGTCGGCACCCAAGTCCAACTGAAGGCGCATGTCCTTGAGATGAATTTCGGAATGGGTAAGGTTGCCGTAATAGGGCAAGAAAACCTCGACCGGGTCGGTCGTCAGCACGCCATCGACGATTCTGCCGTTGGCGGGCGTACCGTACCCGGGAATGTCGTGAATCCGGTAGCTGGCATAGGGAAGAATGTTGCCCTGGCTGTCCTTGGGCAAAATATCGTTGGCCCGATGCATT
>JAHEKG010000275.1 GCA_024638475.1 Rhodospirillales bacterium
AAATCGCCGACGATATCGATTTTCAGCGGTTCGATCTTGAACGAAAAAGGACCGCGTGCCTGGGTATTTTCCTGGTCTTTCGCGTGGAACGCCTTGACCTCGGCGCGGTTTTTGAAGAGCTGCGGCAGCGTGCCGTCCCACACGGAATACTCCGCTAGCTGCACGGCCTCGATTTTCTCCGGCTGGAGGGTGCGATAGGCCTCATAAACACCCGCGATGACTCGAAAGGCGGCTTCTTCTTCGGATCCCGGGATGAGTTCCATCGCTGATCTCGGTGTGACGGCGTGTCGTGGAATAATAACCGACCGCGGATGTTGAAGTAACGCCTTGGTGTTTGCCTCGGTCATCGTTATTCTGGATGGATCGAGCGCCGGCCGATTCGCAGCGGGAGACTATCTTGGCAAGACCTCATATCGAATTCATTCAATCCCAGGTGTTGCCTTTTAAGGCCGGGCTTTATGGTGGGGCTCGACCCGAGGTGGCCATGCGCATCCTCAGTATCGATACGGAGCAAGGGGATGCCAGCACGCAATTGCGGTACCCGCCGGGCTGGCAACGGACGGAGCCCGAGTATCTCCTGGAAGACGAGGAGTTTTTCATTCTCGAGGGTAGCTTGGAAATCAACGGCCACCTCTACACCAAACACCACTATGCACACCTACCCAAGGGCTACCTTCGCACCTCCCAGTCATCACGGACCGGCGCTGTAGCACTGACGTTCTTTTCCGGCGAGCCGAAGGTCGAAACCGCCGATGCGGCGGGCCCTATGTTCGATGCTCGCCGCCTGGTGGAGCAGATCGATACTTTGGCGGCACCCGCGATGACGGCCGTGGCGGATGATATGGACACGCCGGATTGGGACCCCAGCGGAAGTTTTCACAAGTCTTTGTACGAGGACCCCTATACGGGTGAACGCACCTGGCTAATCGGCATGATGCCGCATTGGTCTACTCACCTGTGTGAAACTCATCCGGTGGTGGAAGAGGAGTTCGCCGTACTGGGTGACCTTTGTTTCCCAATGGGGGTGTTCCGTGACGGGGGTTATTTCTGGCGGCCTCCGGGGATCGAGCACGGTCCCTTCTGTACCTGGGGGGGCGCTTTGCACCTGATCCGCTGTAAGGGCGGCCCGTTTGCCACGCAGTGGAGCGAATCGGCCGGCCCCATTTGGGCGCCCGACTATGAACCGATCCTGCCCGAGGAGTATGAACGCTGGGTGAATGACACGAATGGTTACAATTCGGAGCCTAATTACTAGCTAAGGGCCCGTGACTGGAGATAAGCACTCGTTATACAATTATATGCTTGTTAACCCTGAATGGACGTCGATTAATGTTAACTCAACTATTTCGAACTGGCCTGCTTTCACTGCTGCTTGCGGTTGCGGGTGTTGGCACGGCCTGGGCGATCGCGGGTGTCGATTTCTCGAGCTATGAACTACAGGATGCTCAAGACGCCATTGACGCAAGTGATTTCGATGAAGCGATCACGATGCTCGAGGAGATTCTCAGCTTCGAGCCCGAAGATGCGGATGCCCTGAATCTGCTCGGCTTTAGCCTGCGCAGCACCGATCGCAACTCCGAGGCCATGGAAAAGTACAACGAGGCTTTGGCCATCGACCCTGACCATCAAGGTGCGCTCGAATACCAGGGCGAGCTGTTTCTGAAAATGGGTGACCAGGCGTCGGCCGAAGCGAATCTAGAAAAACTCACTGCGTTATGTCCGGATGGTTGCGAAGCGCATGCGACGCTGCAAACGGCCATCGAGAAATTCAAAGACGGCACCGAGGTCAGTTGGGTTAGACCGACGAACTAACCGTCTTACAACGAGTTCAGGAACGCCAATAGCGCAGCGCGCTTTCCGGCATCGCTGGCGGTAAATCGGTCACGAGAAGCCTGGGCTTCACCGCCGTGCCAGAGGATGGCCTCTTCTAACGAGCGAGCACGGCCATCGTGCAGGAATTCCGTATGGCCGCTGACCTTCGCCGTCAGCCCGATACCCCACAGCGGCGGTGTGCGCCATTCTCGACCGCCGGCAAGGAAGTCAGGCCGCCCATCGGCTAAGCCGGCGCCCATGTCATGCAACAGCAGATCGGTGAATGGGTGGATTACCTGGTTCGATAAGTCCGGCGCCCTTGGGTCAGTTCCCGTAGTGAGGGTCGGCAGGTGACAACCGGCGCAACCGAACGCTTTGAAAATCTCGAAACCGTTGCGAACCTCGGGGCGCCCGGCGCCCCTTTGCTGTGGCACCGCCAGCCAGCGGGTGTAAATATTGAGGCTGCGAAGAGTGTCGGCCGACATTTCAATGCCGTCGTGGGTTGCCGCAGCAAGGCAGGCGACCTGCACGTCCGGGCAATTGTCGGTTGGAAACAGCGGGCTGGTAATACCCATGTCACCGTGCGCGGCGGCGGCGTTTTGACTCGTCAAGTTAGGCGCATTCGCTTTCCAGCCAAACCGCCCGACGGCCATGTCCCCGTCGCGAGGATTGAAGACAACGTTCACCCGCCCGGAAATGCCGTCATTATCCCTGTCATTCGGATCGGCAAGCCGCTGCAGAGTCTCGACCGGGATCATTTCCAGCAAACCTAAGCCGAGCAACGGATTCGCGACGCGCGCAGAAAGCATAGTGTCGCCAGGTAACGGACCAAACGCGAGTTCGCTGACCTCGATTCGCGGGGTGCGCAATGCGTAGGCCGTGCCGTCGTCGAAGCGACCGGATCGTTCTTGCCAGTGAATGCGAATCCGCGCTTCCGCGGGTACCCCCGCGATGGCCCGGTCTTGGATCTGGTCGCCGTAGCCGGGAACCGGGGTGGGACGGTTATTCTCCGGATCCTGCCCGGGGATACTAATGCGCACCAGCATGGACTGCAGTTCTTGGTCGGGCCCCGTCGGGGCGCGGCCCCGGCCGTTGTTCATATGGCAGTTGCTACAGGCCGTTCGGTTGAAGACCGGGCCGAGGCCATCCGCATCGGCAGGACCGAGGCCAACCAAGCCCCAGCTTTGAACGAAAATCGTGTTCCCCGCAGAAAACTTGGCGCGGGTGTCGGGGTTGGCGTTGGCCGCGACGAAGGTAAACGCTTCTGAGGTAGCCAGGGGCCGGCTGGTATCGCCGCCTAGCTGAGCCGTCAAGGGGGTTTCCAGCAATTGGTTGCGCAGTTCGGGTGTCGAGGTGCAGCTGTTCGCGCATAGTGTTGTTGCTGCTAACATCAGCAATAGGGTTGGTTTCGCCGTGAATGTTGCCGAAGTCATTCTTAAGGTTCGCCCGGCGATGGATTTCTCGTTATTCTCCCGTCGATTGTTCAATATCACCACAGCCTGGACATTCCGTCAGGTTCGCGAGCCAAAGTCCCCATTCTCGGGAGTGCTGGGTAGATACTGCCCGCCAGAACCATTTCAAGCCGCATTTATCGCACTTTATCGCCAGACACGCAAAGGTGAAACCGCCGGCGGCCAAACAGATCGCGACGAGACTTATCGATAGAAAGTATGCGGGCGTTGAACTCCACATATACCAGCCGAGGGCTAACAATAAGACAGCCAGGCAGATGAGCAGCGCCAGCATCAGGAGTTTCCAACCCTGTCGGTTCTTATAGATGACTGAATCTTTCAAAGGTGAGCCAATTCAGCAGCCTATTTGTTCGGAAAATTTCTTTGCCGGGTTGCTTTGAGCGAATCGACTTCGTCGGTTGCGCTCGCTATCGAGAACAGTTTTGGCGCGTGTTCGGCGAACCATGCGCGGCCGGGCCGCCATCGAGTCATTGTGCCAATGTAAATATCGAGGGCCGAAAACCGTTCGCCAAGAAACCACGGTTGGCTGGCATGATTCTCCAGCACCACATACATCTTAATCGCATATTCGTTGACGGTATTGCGGAAACTTGGCTGCGCGTCAGGACTGTGTACGAACCGTGCTGGATCGTCTGCGTAGGTGTAGGTTGGATAGATGTTGGCAACGATGAAAATCAACCAGCGGAGGAATGCGGCCCTTTGCGCACTATGTGCCGGGGGCACGAGCGTGTCGTTCTGCGCGAGTTCAGCAAGGTATAGCGTTATGGCAGCGCTCTCCGTCATGATCGTCCCGTCGCCCAATACCAGGGTCGGCACCTGCGCGATTGGATTGATTCTCGCTAGGTTCTGCCGTGCATGAAGACTCTCGAATAGGTCTCCGACCCGTTCAAGGTCATATTCGGTGCCGTACCAATCCAGTTGAGCTTCCACGAGTGCGGAGCCCCAACCGGGTTCACCGTATAACTTCATGCGCGTCACGCGATTGACTCAAACTCAGGTTAATGAACCGCGAACGAGTAGCTGTCATCGGTCTACTTCTTCGCATGGAATTTCAGGGCCACCACGGCCTCGATAACAACCGCGCTCGGCAATCACGCCGAAGCAGACCGTTCGAAGGGGGCCATCGGCAGCCGTCCTGTCAAAATCAACGCGCTCAATGCCGTGACACGAACAGTTCTGATACCAACCACCCATGGCGCCGCCAGCCTCGCACTCATGGTAAAAAAACATCCAACAGATTGCGATTGCGAGAACCAAGGCGCCAAGTGCAGCTATCAGGTACTTAGAAAGATAGTGTCGCATGAAAATGGTATTGGGTGACATCCAAAACTAAAGCGCACATGACCTCGTGTGCTCCGACCCTCAAGATAGCAGTAACCGCGGCCTTGGCCGCATTTACGCTCGAAAGCGCCTTCAAGACCAGGGTTTCGTGAGTTACAGGGCCAA
>JAHEKG010000276.1 GCA_024638475.1 Rhodospirillales bacterium
TTACATCATGGTCTACCGCATTACCTTCCAGGCCATTGGTATCCTCATTGGTATCGGCCTTGCAAAATACCTGGTCGAGTGGGGCGGCGGCGGACGCGGCGGCTACGTATTCATGGGCACGGTCATGGGCGCGATCTGCCTTGCGTCTATGCTGTCGCCGTTCTTTGCGACCCGCAGCATAGCGACCGAAACTGTTGCGGCGCCGCCCATCTCGGCCGCCGAGCAAATCCGAACCGTGCTACAAAATAGACCGTACCTGATTCTATCCTCCGCTACGATCCTGTATTGGGTCGCAGCCAGCTGTGTTTACGCTGGCTTGCCGTATTTGTTTGCTTACATCGTGCAAGGTTCGGGCGGGCTACTTTTCAATCATGTGCTGGCGATGACCTTTGCGTCGATGTTGGCGCTGCCCTGCTGGGGCTGGTTGGGTAATCGCATCGGTAAACGCCGGGCCTACGTTCTGTCCACGCTGCTGTATTGCTGCACGATGCTGACCTGGCTCGTCGCGAAGCCCGACCAAGACGCATTGATTATTGGCCGTGGCGTGTTGGTGGGCTTGACGAATACCGGGCTGCTGCTGATGGCCGTTGCAATGTTACCGGACACCATCGAATACGATGTGCGTAAAACGGGGCTGCGGCGTGAGGGTATCTTCAGCGGCTTCTGGATGGCGATCGAAAAAGCAGGCAATGCGGCGGGAGCTTTGGTTGTCGGCGTCATCTTGGCGTTAATGGGCTTTGTCGAATCGGCGGGTAATGAAGTCGAGCAAACCGAGCAGGCTCTGTTTGGAATCGTCTTCGCCTTCGCTATTGCGCCGGTAATCCTCATGCTCATCAGCCTGTTGATTCTGCGTTCCTACCCGCTCAGTGAAGGCAAACTCGCGGCGTTGCGAAGCGCGTAAGCATTTCGGCTCTCGGTTATTACGCCCTAGACAGGCAGCATATTGCCGATTTTGCTAACCAGCTGCTTTGCCGAAAACGGCTTTGGCAGGAATTCGTAGGCGCCGGTTTCGATTCCCTGGTTCGGAAGGTTTTCCGGAATGTATCCGGAACAAATCAGCACCTTTCCTTCCGGTGAAGTTGCCTCAAAAGCAGAAATCACCTCGCTGAGTGGGGCGCCGGGAAAAACGGCATCGGTGCAAAGGACGTCAATCAGCTCCGCGCTATCCTGCATCACGCGTAATGCCTCGCTACCATCCGTCGCCTGACCCACCTCGATTCCCTCGCGGGTCAGGGCGAATACGATCAGCTCGCGAGCTAGAGGGTCGTCCTCGATTACGAGCACGCGGTTGTTTGAAACCGTTTTCGGCTCGGTATCGCTGATCCGTTCCAGGTTTGCCGGAGCAACTTGTACAGCCGGCAGATAGATCGTGAAACGAGTACCGCGACCGACCTCGCTCCATAAGTCGATATGGCCCCCGCTTTGTCTCACGATGCCGAAGACGGTCGACAAGCCCAGCCCGTTACCTTCGCCTAAAGGTTTAGTCGTGAAAAAGGGATCGAAAGCCTTGCGTTGGGTGTCTTCGTCCATTCCGATGCCCTGGTCTTCGACGGAAACGACAACCCAATCGTCGTGTGCATCCATGCCGGGGAACGGTGTTGGTATTTCGCCAACCGGGCAACGCCAATTTCGAACCTGAATCTCGCCGCCATGGGGCAGGGCGTCACTGGCGTTGAGAATCAGATTGAACATGACCTGTTGCATTTGCATTTCGTCGGCGAAAATGGCCGCGTCGGGTTGAGTGGTTACCTGGATACTCATGTTGGATGGCAGCAGCCGGCTTAGCGTTTGCGTGCAAGCCTTAATGAGTCGATCCGCTAATAGATATGTTGGGTGGTGTGCTGCCTTGCGCCCAAAGGCTAGTAACTGCTGTGCTAGTTGCGCGGCTTGCGCTGATGCCTGGTGAATCGCTTCGGCGCCTTGGCTGCGCAACTCCTGATCAGAGTCCGACCGTCGAATGAGATCGTTCCAGCCTTGGATCACCAGCAAGGCGTTGTTGAAATCGTGGGCGACTCCTGCCCCAAGCCGCCCCACTGACTCTAGCCGTTGCGCCTGATTGGCAATAGTCTCCGCGTCGCGCTGCGCTCGCTCGGCCGCCCTGCGCAGCGACTCCTCGTCCTTCAATCGCTTTAGTGCCTGGGTTCGGCGCTGCAGCATCCCCTCCACAGTATTCACGACGAAGAAGACTGAGTAGGCTATGCCCACGAGGGAGATTGTGCTGAGCGCCGTAGAGCGGAGCCATATGGCCGGATCGCTCACGTTAGATTCGGCGGGGTTAGGGCCCGCCCACACCCCCGCCCAGATTGCCGCGGCGATTCCCAGCGGCGGTGCCACGAACAAAGCCAGCAGCCAAGTTGTTTCACGACGGCCCAAAAGCAGTGCAGCGACCACCACGGCGAACGCTGCGACGGCAATGGGGCCGGGGTTCAAGCCCACGAGGAAATAGCCCGCAATAGATGCCATGGTCAGGCACCCGATCGCCAGCCGCGCGCGGAATAGATACGGGAACCGGCCCGGGGCTAAACTGAAATGGATGAGCGGTATAACCAACATCATCACGATACTGAGTACCAGTACTCCCCGCGAGCGGGTCCAAAACGTGGCCATAAATGCGCCGAAAAACCAGACGCCCAGAAAGGCGTACCGAATTCGGTCTAGGAGGGTTTCGCGCCAGGAGTCGCTGGTATCGTTAGTCTGGATGCCGCCCAATGATCGACCTTTTGTCCCGTTCCTCGTCCCCCTAATCATACAAGCAAAGCGAAACATTGGCCTGATCCGATGGACTCGACCTGGGGCCCACGCCAACGTAGACTAATTGCAGAAGAATCTGATGCCAGCGCCGGTGAGGCGCAAGCTAACGGACCAATGCCCATGCACGCTGTTCAACAGGACCGTTTCGGTCCACCCGCCGAAGTTCTCGAGTTAGTGGAGCAACAGTTACCGCCGTTAGGGCCAAACGAAGTTGCCATCGCGGTGGAAGCCACGCCGATCCATGCGGGTGATTTGGCTAATATTGCCGGCGAAAAGACCATGATTCGTACGGTTACCCCTGGCGAGGAACTGGTCACCGAACTGCCGCAGGTGCCCGGAATCGAGGGCGTCGGCCGGGTCACGGCAGTCGGTTCCAGGGTGCGGCGGTTTTCGATCGGCGATCGAGTCTACTTGCCGCTACAGTGCGGTAGCTGGCGTGAAGTCGTACACGGTAATGCGGACAGTCTTTTCCCCGCACCGGAGGGCGACCCGATTCAGCTGTCATTGATTATCAACGCGTTCACGGCCGACATCGCCTTGCAGGATCTCGCGCCTTTGCAGCGAGGCGATTGGTTCGTCCAGAATTCTGCAAACTCGAACGTGGGTAGAGTGCTGATTACATTGGCGCATCGGCGCGGTTTTAAGACGCTCAATATCGTTCGGCGGCAGTCATTGGTCGACGAATTGCTCGAACTCGGTGCGGATGCGGTGTTGGTAGATGGTCCGGACCTCACCGCCAGGGTTGCGGAGGCGACGGGCGGAGCACCGCTTGCCGTGGGCCTGGACGGCATCGGTGGCGAGGCGACCGGCCAGCTTGCTGCGTGTTTGGACGACGAAGCGAGCGTGTTCAACATGGGCCACATGAGCTCGCTGTCTTGTCAAATACCGAGTTGGGTGTTGCTCTACAAACAAGTCAAGATTCGCGGCTACTACGCCGGTTACAACATGTCGGCCCGAAGCCCGGCGCAGCAGGCGGCGATGATTGAAGAGTTAGCCGGATTGATCAGCAGCGGGGTCATCAAAGCCAAGATTGCAGCAACCTATCCGCTGAAAGAGTTCCGCCAGGCCGTCACCCACGCGCAGCAAGATGGTGTGGGTAGAGACGGCAAGATCGTATTTGATTTAACAGCCTAAGGGGGCTGCCATGACCATACCTATCTCCCGGCATTTTGCGACGATTGGCCAGCGCCAAGTTCACTATCGCCGCGCAGGCGACGGCCCAATGGTGTTCTTGCTGAATCAGTCGCCCAATTCTTCCACCGAATACGTTCCCCTGATTCGCCGGCTCGCCGAAAATCACACCGTGATTGCACCCGACACACCGGGGAATGGTCTGTCCGATCCGCTCCCCATCGACCAGCCCGTCATGGGGGATTTTGCCGATGCGGTGGTGGGTCTATTCGACGAATTGGGGGTCGAGAAGGCGCCCGTTTACGGTTTCCATACAGGCGGGTTGTGTGCCCTCGAGATGGCGCGGAGGCACCCGGATCGGGTGTCGTTGACGATCTCCAACGGTTATCTGCACATGGAGCAAGCCGAGATCGACGCAATCTTGGAAAACTACTTTGCGGAACTCACCATCGACTGGAGCGGCAGCCATCTGACGTTCGTGTGGGCGCGAATGCGCAACCAGTACGTTTTCTTCCCCTGGTTTCGAACCAATGTCGCGGCGCGGATGGACTATGACATGCCGCCGCCGGAGTATATCCACGAAGCCGTGATGGAAATCTTGCGCGCCGGCGACCATTACCGCGGTCCCTATCGGGCGGCCTTTACATTTAGCGCCGCCGAGGCCGTGCAGCAGGCCAAGGCCCCTGCGGTGGTAATGACCTCGAAGCAAGATGTGTTGTATCCGGGCATGGCGCGCATGCCGACGCCGGCCGCTTCCGTGCGGACGATGGAGCCGGAAACCCATGCGGCCAGCGAGGATTTACTGGAGGAATTATTGCTCGAGAATTCCGGCCCCGCCGCGCCGCCGA
>JAHEKG010000277.1 GCA_024638475.1 Rhodospirillales bacterium
AGCAGCCTGATCGGGATCATGACGATGGTTTGGGTGTATCTGCGTCTGCCGGAGACTCGGGACCAGCGTCACGCCCATTCCGCTCACGAGACCGATCACGGCACCCTCGGCAGGGTACTGACTTTGCTGCGTTCCGGGTGCTTTGTCGGCTATACGCTGGCGTACGGTTTCGTCTCTAGCGCGTTTTTCGTTTTCTTGGTAGTGGGTGCCAACGTTTTCGAGCAGGAGCTGGGCATTGAGCAACAAGAATTCGGGCTTATCTGGGGTCCGCTCGCACTCACCTATGTCGCCGGCGCGATGATCACCAATGCGGTTTCCCGCCGGTACGGGTTTGCCGGCGCGCTGCGGATCTCGATCGTCGCCCTCCTGGCGATCTCCTTGGCGCTGCCGTTGACACTTGTCACCCTCGGCGTGAGCGCCCCTACCCTGTTGGTGCCGCTCGCGTCGCTCATGGCCGTCAGCGGATTGGTGTCGCCGCTTACCCTGGCCGGCGCCGTCAGCTACCGACCCGAATGGTCGGGGCTGAGTTCCGGACTCTCCAGCAGCTTAGGGTTAGGCATGAGCGTGCTGTTTGCGTTGGTTTCCGGATTGATCTATCGGGATTCGCTGCTGGAACCCGTCGCGTTAATGGTCTTCGCGATACTGGGCACCGTTGTTGGGCTGGTTCTCGCGTTGAGAACCGATAGCGTTCTTAAAGTAGGACAAGTCAATGTTAACGCATGAGATTGAAGCCGTACTCGGGCAGTTGGCGGCATGCTGGAATCGAATGGAACTCACCGCCATCAGGGAACTGTGGGACCCTGAAGAAACGGAGCCGTTTTACCTGCCCGAGGAATCGGAGGTTTTGCTGGATTCCTGGGAGGCAATCGAGGCGTATTGGGCGAATACCAAGGCGACGATCAGCCGCCTGAGCATGCGGACGTGGGACGTCCGAGCAAAGTTGCTTGCCCCTAACCTTGCGGTGGCCGTGTATCGCATGCATTGGAATGGCGAGGTCAAGGGCTATCCGTCTCCCCTCGGGGGCGACAACCGCGTCACGGCAACCTTTCGCCGTCGCGGCGAAACCTGGCGGTTTTGTCATTACGTGGAAGCGCCGCTAGCGCCCATGCTTTACCTACGGCGCCTATACGAGCTCGACGTCGATAAGGACTTCCTCAAGAACAACACCTAGCTGGTTCAGCCGCGATGGCATGGCCGCTTCCCGACCGTACGCTCTTTCGCGGCAGCTCAGCGTATACCTTTCTCATGGGATGGCTCCCTGCGGTCCGCTTTATTCCCATGAGAAAGGTATACGCTAAGCTACCCTAAGGTCACCGCCAGACAGATGTTCGTCAATTGGCGATATTGTCGTCGACCGATTCTGCTCGTCAGCCGCACCTGCCTGTGGGCCCCTCTATGGAGGGAATAAAGCGGACCGCAGGGAGCCATCCCTCCATAGAGGGGCCCACAGGCAGGTGTGGCATTCGCTGCCATCGCGGGTGCTAGTTGGTCACTCGGGATCAGCTAGCTTGACGATGGCTTTGCCGAAGTTTTCCCCGCGCATCAGGCGGCAAAAACCATCGGCGGCGTTGTCAAGGCCTTCGACCACGTCTTCTTTGAACCGCAACTTCCCAGCCTTGAACCACGCTTCCGCGGTGCCGGCAAATTCATCCCAACGGTCATAATAGTCGTAGACCACCAATCCGAGCATGCTCGCCCGTGCACCGACGATACGCGCAAGGTTCGGGCCCGGCGGCGGCGTACCCGAGACGTTGTATTGGGTGATCATGCCGCAGAGGACGATCCGCGCGCCGATAGCGAGATTGCTCATCACGGCGTCGAGCGTATCGCCGGCAACGTTGTCGAAGTACACGTTAAATTTTTCCGGGCACACATTTTTTAGCGCTTCGACAAGGTTGCCCTTCTTGTAATTGATGCAGGCATCAAATCCCAGCGAGTCCGTAACGAAAGCGCACTTGGCATCCGAGCCCGCGATACCCACGGCGCGGCAGCCGTGAATCTTGGCGATCTGGCCCACCATGGACCCGACCGGACCGGACGCCGCTGATACGACAACAGTTTCGCCGGGCTGCGGCTTGGCCAAGAAGGTCATGCCGGCATAGGCGGTCAACCCGGGCATACCCAAGATCCCCAAGTGCAACGACAATGGCTGAATATCGGCGGCTAACTTGCGGGCGCCGCTGCCGTCGCTGACTTTGTACTCCTGCCAACCGTTGTCGCAGGCTATCAGGTCACCGGCTTTGAAATCGGGGTGATGTGACTCGACCACCTGCGCGACCGTGCGGCCCACGATCACGTCCCCTAGCCCGACCCGATCGGCATAGAGATGCTTGCCGCTAATGACGCCGCGGACGTAGGGGTCCAGTGAGATGTACAACGTCCGGCTCAGTAACTCGCCGTCGGCCGGCACCGGCCTCTCGCCTTTCTTTAACTCGAAATGTCCGGGTTCCGGCAGACCCTGTGGATACTCCCGGAGTACGACCTGAAGGTTTGTCACGCGCTCGGCCCTAGAGTTGTTCGAGGGCTACTTCAGCCGCGCTTACCTTGAATTCGCCGCCCTGCTCGACATTGACATGCTTGGCCACACCGTCTTTAACAACAATGGAGAAGCGCTGCCCGCGACGGCCCATTCCGAAACCGCTAGCGTCTAGCTCTAAACCCAGCGCAGTCGTGTAATCGCCATTGCCATCGGCAAGCATCATGACCTTGCCGTCGGCATTCTGGGACTTTCCCCAGGCATCCATGACGAAGACATCGTTCACGGCGATACATGCCACGGTGTCTGCACCCTTGGCCGCAAGGGCCTTGGCGTGCTCAATGTAGCCGGGAAGATGCTTGGCCGAACACGTAGGCGTGAACGCACCAGGCACGGAGAACAAGACGACGGTCTTGCCCGCGAACAAATCGCTCGTCGAAATTGGTTCCGGTCCGTTGGCGCCCATGTGTGTCAGCGTGCCTTCCGGCATCCGTTTGCCCGCTTGAATAGTCATATTATTGCTCTCTTGTTTATTGTTGATAGAAAACCTTACTCACTGCCACCACCCCTGCGTCACTCCACCAAAAACAAGGACAGTTGGGGCACGAAACTCACCAGCATCAGGCCGATGACAATAATGATTAAGAATGGTACCACCGACTTACAAATGAGCCAGAAATCTTCTTTGAAGGCCGTCATTGCAACGATGATATTAAGGCCCAATGGCGGAGTCAGGTAGCCGATTTCCAGATTCACAATCATCATAATGCCAAAGTGGACCGGGTCAATGCCCTGTGCATCCGCCAGCGGTGCCACAATCGGCGCCAGGATCAAGATCGCTGAGCCAATGTCCATCACACAGCCCACCACCAGCAGGAAAGCGTTCATCCCCAGGATAAAGGCCACAGGGCTGCCAATGCGTTCGGACAACCAGGCGACCAATAACTCCGGCACCTGCTCGTAGGTGAGGAAGACGTTCAAACTGAGCGCCATCATCAATACCGGAAACAAGGACCCCAGCAGCTTAGTGGTCTCTTGCATCGTCCCGTAGACGCCCTTCAGGTCCATTTCTCGGTGGATAAACACTTCGACGAACAACGCGTAAACCACCGCAACGGCCGCGGACTCCGTGGCTGTAAAATATCCGGAATAAATACCACCGAGAATGAGCAGCGGCATGAATAAGGCCCAAATTCCCCTGCGCAGCGCCTCGCCAATCTCGGCGAATTCGAAGCTTCCGCGCAGCATCTTGCGATTCACCACTACCGCGTAGATGGCCATCATGACGGTGAGCAATATTGCGGGGCCAACGCCGGCGATGAATAGGTCGGCGATCGAGGTCTGAGTCATTACCCCGTATAGGATCAGCGGAATGCTCGGAGGCACAATAATCCCCAGCGTACCGGCCGCGCATAGTGCCCCCAGCGCGTAGCGTTTGGGGTAGCCCGCCTCAAGCAGAGCCGGATACATGACCGAACCGACCGCCAGCAAAGTGACCGTCGAAGATCCGGAAATAGCGGCAAATAGCGCGCAGGAAAGTACCGTCGCAATGGCCAAGCCGCCCGGCACGGGCGCGGTAAACGCTCGCATGAGACGAATGAGGCGACTGGCCATGCTGCCCTGGGACATGATATTCCCCGCCAACAAATACAGCGGGATGGACAGCAAGACTTCTTTATTGAGCGCGTCCCAACCGTCGATGACGATATTGCTAATGACGCCGTCGCCGTATGCCCAGTACGCGTAAGCCGTCGCGATACCTAGTATCACCAGAATGTTTTGCCGGAGTGCAAACAACACCAGCATGACGACGATCATCAAGAGCGCCTCTATCATTCCCCTGCCTCTATCGCATCGGGGTCAGGCCTCAACGCGGGCCAGATGGCAAAAAAACCATGCCTTAGCGTCGCCAACCCGAATGCCAAGGGGATGACTGCCTGAATCGGCCAGATTAGTCAACTTTGGTGTTGATTTTATTGCAGAAAGATCTGAGATCAAATCGACAAAAACGTTTAAAACGTTCATTCCCGTGGGCGAAAGAAGGTTGCCGGCCGAGGCTCGGCTACGTGGACCGAGCTCGCTGATTGGCCACGTTACGCGCCGCGTCAGCGAGCTTCAGAACCTGCTCGCACCACCGGGCGTCAAACCGATCGCTGTCCGCATACCATCGCAGCAGGCTGGGGACCGAGTTGACGATTCCGTTTTCCTCGTCCGCCACCGCCGCCACCACGAGCCGGC
>JAHEKG010000278.1 GCA_024638475.1 Rhodospirillales bacterium
GAACCCTTGCTGGACCGGGCTCGCCGCGAGGCGCTGTTGCGCATGATCGAGTCCGCAAAAAACGCGGGCTGCGATGCGGTGGTGAATGTCCGCTTGGAAACCTCGCGGTTGGCCAGCTCCCGCAAGGGAGGTCAGGGGACGGCGGGGGTAGAGATGCTGGCCTACGGGACGGGGCTGCGTTTAGCCAAATAGAAACTGTGTCATGAAGTTCACGCCGCGCACACCCCGCGAAGGTATTAACGTGAGCGACCAACACCCGCTGGCCGAAGCGGCTACGTTGATCGCCGGCCTGAGCATCATCTTCGTCGGCGTCGTGCTGATCATCGTGTTCTTCGTTGATTTGGTGATCTGGTTCTTGCCCCCACGGGTCGAAGCCCGGCTGTTCCAGGACTTGGTGGCAGAACAGCTGTTAAGCGCCGAATACGATACTGCCGAAGCCCAAGCGTTGCAGGGTAGAGTCGATTCGCTTGCCGAACAGTGGCCGGGCAATCCCTACCAATTCCGCGCCGGCATCCTGCCGGCGGAACAGCCCAACGCGCTGGCGCTGCCGGGCGGGGTGATCCTGGTTACCAGCTCGCTGCTGACACAGGCCGAATCGGAAAACGAGCTGGCCTTCATCATCGGCCACGAAATCGGTCACTTCAAGAATCGCGATCACATCCGGCAGTTGGGCCGTGCCGCACTGCTCGGTCTGATGGCTGCGGCATTACTGGGACAAAACGTCGACTCCTTGAGCGGCAGCGTCGTTGGATTCACCATGCGCGGCTTTAGCCGCGGCCAGGAGTCGGACGCGGATGAGTTCGGACTGCAACTCGTTTACGGCACTTACGGCCATGTCGCCCACGCCTGGCGGTTTTTCGAACGCATCGCGGAGCGGGACGGCGACTTGGGGCCCTTTGCCAGTTTTGCGGCGAGCCACCCGTCCCCCGGCGACCGAATCGAGCGGATGGCCCGACTCGCCGAGCGCAACGGTTGGCCTTTGAATGGGCCCGCCACTCAACTCGATACAACGCGCTAACTTCCGTGGATTCGAAACGCTCGTTCGCAACGACTCGCCACGGCAAGCTGCACTACCAGGCTGCAGGCAAAGGCGAGCCGCTCATTCTGCTGCATGCGACGCCACGGTCCTCCCAAGCGTATGCGCACCTGATCCCACTCCTCGCACCCTCGCACGCGGTCATCGCACCCGATACCCTGGGCTTTGGCGACTCCGGCCCGTTGCCGGCCGGCGCCGGCATGGAAACCCTTGCCGCGAGCGTCATCGACCTGCTGGACGCCCTCGCCATCGACGCGGCCGCTGTATTCGGCCTGCATACGGGCAACAAGATTGCGGCGGCCATGGCGGCCGGTTGGCCGCAACGGGTATCCGCGCTAATGCTTTGCGGCATGAGCCATTCCATCATCTTAGACGAACGGCGCCGCGAAGCCGCGATCAAGGCCATCCTAGCCGCGCACCCCATCGACCTCGACGACGTGGCCGACGCCGCCGAGCGGCGCGACCGGATCCGCGCCCGCGACAGTGTGGCTAATCTTTATGCCGCCAATTACGCATTCGATCTGGCTGCGGCGGTACGTGAACTGTCGTTACCGATGTTGCTGGTGGAACTCGTGACGCCCCAAGAGGCCCACCTGGGCCCACAGGCGCCCGGCTGGGTAAAACACGTACCGCATTGCAAGACCGCCATCATCGAGCGCAGCGACCGCGACGTACTCGAACGATTCCCGCAAGAGTTGGCGGCCGTCATCTTGAGATTCTTGACGGGACTTGAGGAACGACCGCATGTTTGAATTCAACCAACCGGGGGCTGCTATTATTTTGGCCGTTACCGTCGCCACCAGCTTGCTCGGATTATTCGTTGCACCCCAGGTCATAGAACGCAGCCTCTTCCGCCCCTACTGGGTATTGAGAAAGCGTCAATACGGCACACTATTCACGAGCGGGTTCGTACATGCCGATCTAGGGCACCTGTTGATGAACATGGTGACCTTCTATTTTTTTGCTTTCCCGTTGGAGCGCAGACTCGGCAGCATCAACTTTGCCATCCTCTACGGCCTGGGCTTGGTGCTCAGCGATACGTGCACGTATGTCAAACACGCACGCAATCCGGACTATGCGACACTCGGCGCATCGGGAGCGATATCGGCGGTATTGTTTGCCTATATCGTGTACGACCCGACCAGCAGCTTATACATTATTCCGATCCCGGTACCCATTCCGGCGTTCTTGTTCGCCGTGGGTTATCTCGCGTATACCTATTGGGCAGCCAAGCAACAAAAAGGCCGGATCAATCACGATTCCCACCTCTGCGGCGCCCTGACCGGCCTGGGCTATGTTCTCGTCACGGATGCGAGCGCGTATTCGCGGCTCATGCAGCAGTTGGGCTAGGCCGACCACCGCCAACGCACCCGCCAACCGAACCGGCGGACCTCCACGTGTCCCCGAAGTGGCCAAGGCTTTGTCTGCCTGGTTACTAGGCGAGCGGTTGAGAGATAATGGCCCGTCCTCGATGGGAAGCGACCAAAAAAGATGAATGATCTCAAGACGTTCCGCCACTGTCTCGGGCATTTCGCCACCGGGGTCACGATCGTGACCTGTGTGGACGGGGACGGTAAACCCTGCGGGATTACGGCCAACAGCTTCAGTTCGGTATCGCTAGAGCCGCCGCTGTTGCTGTGGAATATCGCCAAGTCCTCGAACTCACTGCGCGCCTACTTGGGCGCGACGCATTTCGCCATCAACGTCCTGACTCGGGAGCAAAAGGACGTCTCGAAGCACTTTGCGCAGTCGAATCACAAGATCTTCGACGGCGTGGAGTATTCCCTATCGGCGGCAGGAGCGCCGATCCTGCCCGCTACCCTGGCTTGTTTCGAGTGCCGCACCACCAACCATCATGACTGCGGCGACCACTACATCATTATCGGAGAAGTGGAAAACTTTAAACTCAACGGCGGTCGGCCATTGTTGTTCTACGCCGGCACCTATGCCGAGCTGGAAGACTAAATACAAAAAATATTTCATTACGGCACGCGGCCAGTCGATTTTATCTTAATGGCCGCGGCTCGGTTCCAGCGAGTGGCCGAGTTTCATTGGGGGAGCAAACTACATGAGCAATGGGATGACCTCGGCTTACCGGGCAATGAAGGGTTACCCCCTGATTATTTTTCTGGCGTGCCTACTAACGTGGACGCTCGCGAACATGGATCAGTCCCTGTTCGGCTACGCCATCCCTGCGCTACAGGAAGAGTTTGCCGCCAGCCTAGACGCCATAAGCTGGATCCTGTTTTGGTCATTCGTCGTCGGCGCATTCATGAGCGTCGGCCTGGGCATTGCGGCGGACCGGTACGGACGGCGAATCATGTTGGTGTTGGCGCTGGCCGGGTCGGCGCTGCTGGTGGGGCTTCATGCCATGGCGCCGACGTTGGTGTTACTTGCCATCCTGCGCGCTTTGGCCTTCGGCTTGAGCAACGGCCTGCCGGCCATTACCAACACCTATGTGGTCGAGGCATCACCGCAGCGCTATCGCGGCGTGATGATGGGACTGCTGCAATGCGGCTATCCGCTGGGCTGGTTCCTGGCTTCGATATTTGCCGTGCCGCTCATGTCATTGTATGGCTGGCGGTCCATTTTCCTGATGGCCTTGGTCGTGGTGCCGCTGGCCTTCCTGATCGGTCGCTGGCTTCCAGAGAGCAAGCGTTTCGCCGCCGAGAAGGCCGAGCGCACCAGTAACCCGCAGCAAGAGTCATGGTTTAGTAACGTCAAGGCCTTGTTCGAGCCCAAGCTGCGCCGCACGACGCTATTGATCAGTTTGGCATTTTTTTCCTACGGCGGTGCCTATGCGGGCACTGCTTTCTACTTTCCGACGTTTTATACGGAAGTGCGCGGCTACTCCATCGAAACCGCCACAACCATCGTCGGCCTGTCCTACGGCATCGGCGTTATCGGTTACATCAGTTCCGCGGTGATTGGCGAGTTTTATCTCACCCGGCGCAACACCACGGTGATTTGGAACTGGCTTGGCGCCCTCGCCCTGATCGGCCTGATTTGGTTACCGACGACGTTTGCCGCAGACGTGTTCTGGTTCAGCCTAATGGCTACTTTTTTCTACGGCAGTAATGCGGTCATCGCGACACTCCTGACGGAGAGCTTCCCCACCCGGGTACGGGCCACGGGGGCGGCATTTGCGGGCACCTTCGCCATGAATCTAGGGTTCGCTATCTTTCCCGTTCTCGTCGCCAAAATCGTCGCCCTGGTCGGCTGGCAGTGGGCCTTCACCATCGCCGTGGTGCCGTCGCTGTTCATCTGTGGCTTGGCGCTGCTGGGGCTCGACAACATCCGTTCCGGGTTGGACTTGGATGAAATCGCCCGCTGAGGGCCTAGCAGCCCGGAATTACGGCAAACCGCTACTGCGGGCACCCTGCCGACGCGCTAGACTGGACGGGTGTAAGCCTACCCCGAGGAGCGCGCGATGACCGATTTTGTTAGCCATGGGCTGCGGATTGAGCCCACCCGAGACGAGCTCTCCCGCCAGCATTTTGTTTCGGGCATGCGCCGCTACATCCTTCACGATCTAGCCGGCTCCATGCGCCATGTCTACGAGGCGCAGGTTGAACCGCAAGTCACTGCGGAGTTGGGCCGCGAACCCGCGGACGGCGTCGAAATTCATAAGTCCCTT
>JAHEKG010000279.1 GCA_024638475.1 Rhodospirillales bacterium
TCGCCTTTCTCGCCCACCAGACAGATGAGCTGGTAGAGCGCTTCATTAGACGGGCTGAGAAGCTAGCGGCTCGTGACTTAGGCCCCACGATCGAGCGAGCCAGAATCAAGGATGCGTTGAATTTGGTACGCGCGCGCGGGGCAGCGGTGGGCTATAGCCTGGTGTTGGAAGGCGTGGGCGCCATAAGCGCTGCCATTCGTTGCCCGATTTCCGGTACGCCCTTCGTCTTGAGCGTAGGCGGTCCGGATGCCCGCATCGCAACCCAAGAAAGTAATATCGTCAAGGCACTGCGCGACGTGATAAGAGGGCAGTACGCCATCGCTGATTCCCATCCCAGTGCGCTTGCCGATGCCCATGGACATCCACCGGGGAGATTCTTGGATTCAATGGTACGCCCAGGGCTGGAGCGGATCACTCGAAGTTTCGAGGCTTTTTTCGACAACGAGCTTCGCGATGCAGGGATCAGCTCGAAAGAGTCGCGAGTCATTGGGCTGTTACTTACCCGCCAGGTGCTCGATGCTGAGCAACTCGCGAATCTCACCCTGATTTCAGGGTCATCTCTTGATGAGACGCTCGGGTCATTGACAACGAAGGGCTTGATCAAAAAAAATCAAGCGCACTACAGTCTCACCGCGCGGGGTCGAGCGCTTGCGTCGGCGCTGTCGGACAAATTGCGCTCCTTCAAGGCGAATGCGCTAGGGCCCATAGCCGCGCCGGAAGCGGAGGAACTGCAGCGCTTGCTAGATCGGCTGTCGGGATGGATAGGGGCTGCGTCGTCCGCCGAGGCTCAATGAAATGAGTTGGCGGCGTTACTATCCATATGCCCGACGGGCCACGCGGTTGTTGTTCTACAAGGATGGTAGAAGGCGGTGACAAATCGACGCTAGCGAAACCATAAACTCGAAGGCTCTACGCCGTTGTTTGGGTCACTTTGCCACGGGTGTTGCGGTAGTGACTACCCGACATGACGGTATGGACCGCGGTATTACCGTCAATAGCTTCACATCGCTATCGCTAGTTCCACCCTTGGTGCTCTGGTGTTTAGCTCGAACATCGCGAAGCTACCCTGCATTCACCGGGGCGGATCACTTCATCATTAACGTATTGGCGGCTGACCAAGTTACCATCTCCAACCTATTTGCGTTTCGCGAGGGCGAGGAATTCCCAGGCGACGTGCCCTTCAGCCGCGCTGTCGCTGACGTGCCGTTATTGAGCGGCGCTTGCGCAACCTTTCAATGCCGAAAGACAGACGAGTTCGATGGTGGCGACCATATTGCCTTGGTCGGAGAAGTCATCGACTTTGCAGGATCTGATCTGCCTGGGCTGGTTTACCATAGAGGGCAGTACGCCATCGCCGATTCCCATCCCGGCGCGCTGGTCGAATCCCACGGACAAGCACCGGAGGGGTTCTTGGATTCAATGGTCCGCCCGGGTCTTGAGCGAATTACTCGGAGGTTCGAAGCTTATTTCGACAACGAGCTCCGCGATGCCGGGATTAACTCGAAGGAGTCGCGAGTCATTGGCTTGTTGCTGGCCAGAGGGGCGCTCGATGCGGAGCAGATCGCGAATCTCACCCTGGTTTCAGGATCATCGCTTAATGAGACGTTCGGGTCGCTGACGACCAAAGACTTGATCACCAAAGACCAGGCGCGCTATAGCCTCACAGCGAGCGGTCGAACGCTTGCGTCAAAGCTGTCGGAAAAACTGCACTCCTTTAAGGCGAATGCGCTAGGTCCCATCGCAGCCTCGGAAGCGGAGGAATTGCAGCGCATGCTGGATCGGCTGTCGGGCTGGATAAAGGCCGCGTCGTCCGGGGAGGCGCGATAAAAAAAGTTCATGTCGTTTCTGTCAATTCAAAAGCTAAGTAACACAGTCCACCGGACGCTTTCCATCGACCCAGCGACATCGAGGCTACCGAAGGCAGCGAGTAATAGATGGTAGACTGCTGTATCACTGACCCACAGCGGGCGTGGGCGGTAATAGTCAACAAGAGTTGGGGATCCGTCAGTGCAACTTAATAATTTTCGGGATCAACTTGATCGACGCCAGTTATCACATTCCCTCGGGTTGACGCGAAGAAGGTTTCTTTTTCTAGCCGGCAGCGCCGCTGTCGGTAGCACAATCCCTGGTTGCTCATCAGATATTGATTCTCTGTCAACCGATAATGGGTCGGTCGAAGAACTACATTACAAAACACTAATGGATGTCGCGCGTATGATCGAAGCGCGTAAGATTTCACCGGTAGAGCTTACAAAAGCTATGCTGGACCGGATCGAAATCGTTGATAGCGTATTGAAAAGCTACGCGACAGTAACGTCAGAGCGCGCACTCGCATCAGCACGAAAAGCAGAACAGGAAATCACGGCAGGAAATTACCGCGGTATCTTGCATGGCGTGCCGATTGCGGTCAAAGACTTATGCTACACGCAGGGCATAAGAACAATGGGCGGTCTCGGTCTGCTTCGTGATTTCGTGCCTGACTATGATGCAACTGTTGTTTCGAGACTGGAGGAGGCCGGAGCTGTCCTGCTTGGCAAACTAAACCTGACTGAGGGCGCGATGGCCGGCTACCATCCGGATTTCGATATTCCGATTAACCCATGGGACGAATCGTATTGGCCGGGCGCCTCATCGAGCGGACCGGGCGTCGCCGTCGCCGCTGGGCTCTGTTTTGCCGCGCTCGGGACAGATACCGGAGGATCCATTCGAGTCCCGTCGATGGCTAACGGTATCGTGGGCCTAAAACCCACCTATGGTCGTGTCAGTCGCTATGGTGTCCTCACGTTGGGCGAAACGCTTGATCATGTTGGACCGATGGCGCGGTCGACCGTCGATGCGGCAATCGTGCTCGAAACGATCGCTGGGTACGATAAGCATGACGCGACTTCGTTACGAGAGGTTGCGCCAAAGATTCTTCCTGAGCTGAGCTCCGGCATGAAGGGGATGAGGATTGGCTTTGACCGTACTTATTCAAGTGTGGGAACTGACGCGGGCCTGGTCGCTGCGATCGACGAAGCGTTGTCTGTGCTACAAGACCTTGGCGCCGACATTGTCGACATTAAAGTCCCCGGGGACGCGGCATCACTCGCGGACATTTTCTTTCCAATTTGCACCCGCGAAGCGTTAAACGCGCATGCCGCCACGTATCCCTCGCGCGCTGATGAATATGGTCCGTTTTTTCGTGACTTTCTCGAACTCGGCGCGTCGGTAAGCGATGAACAGTACGCGGCGGCGAGCGAGAAACGTCGCGAATACGTACGTCGTTTCAATGCCGTGCTTGAATCGGTTGACGCTATCGTATGTCCCTCAGGAGGCCTTAATTTTCGCGTGCCCCAGGAGATGCAGTATGGGAATGCGTCAGACCTCCAGCCTCTCTTTGACGCACTGCAGATCCAATTCACTATACCGGCGAATTTCGCCGGCACGCCGACGCTGACAATTCCGTGCGGGTTTTCTGATGAGGGAATGCCTTATGCTGTTCAGTTTATGGGTCGTCGGCTTTCGGAATCGTTGTTGTGCCGGATCGGGCATAACTACGAGAGTGCGACTGCCTGGCATAATCGCCACCCAGCGATTTAGGCCGGCAAAGAGCAAGGTTGCACGACGGTTCTGTTCCCTGCCGGTTACGTGAACTAGGATGGAATCGAATGATTGAGTTTACCCCTGTATCAGCGTTAGTCGGCGGTGGGTTGATCGGCTCAGCGGCGGTCTTGCTAGTTAAATTCAACGGCCGAATCGCTGGGATCAGTGGGATCGTCAACGGTGCGCTGACGACGCAGTCAGGTGATCGATTATGGCGGCTACTTTTTATATTGGGACTCGTCATTGGCGGATACCTCTATCAGGTGGCGACGGCTCAGCCACTGGTGACTCGTGAAGGCTTTCCGATGGGCCTGCTGGTTGTCGCGGGTTTGTTGGTCGGCTTCGGCACGCGGCTCGGCAGCGGTTGCACCAGCGGGCACGGCGTGTGCGGTATTGCGCGTTTGTCATTGCGCTCGATCGTTGCGACCCTGGCGTTTCTCGGGACGGGGATGCTAACGGCGAGCGTGTTTTTCCTGGCTCTTGGGAGGGCCGCATGATTGTGCGTCGGTCGGTTGCGGGCTTGTTGGTCGGTATTCTCTTTGGTTCGGGTCTCGCCGTTTCGCAAATGGTAAATCCAGAGAAGGTCTTAGCGTTTCTCAATGTGGCCGCTCATTGGGATCCTAGCTTACTCCTAGTCATGGGCGCTGCATCCAGCGTGGCCTTTGTCGGTTATCGATGGGCAACCAACAGCGCGCCGCTGTTCGAATCGCGCTATTACCTCCCTACCGCAAAGGACATTGACGGTCGATTAATCATGGGCGGCGTGATATTCGGACTCGGTTGGGGGCTCGCCGGGTACTGCCCAGGCCCGGCGATTGCCGGACTCGCGAGTGGTTCTTTGGAACCGTGGGTATTCGTGATTGCGATGGTGATAGGCAGTCAGCTCGGGAGGATCGTTTCATCAGCTGGTTTTCGGCCCAAGGGTCTCAGTGAATCGAAACATTAACCAACATTCGAATGACCTACATTCCAGGAACCTCTAACCTGTATGGGCTGTCCTGGTAAACAGGTATAAGTACGGATGGCCGGCGGTAAATCACGCACCGTAGTATTCTGCGGATCACCAC
>JAHEKG010000280.1 GCA_024638475.1 Rhodospirillales bacterium
TGGGACACATCCACGAGGCGGGTGACGCGCTCCAACATCTCCGTATAGGTGGCGATACCGACGTCGGGAAGCCCGAGGCAGGAGGCCACCATCCAATAACCAGGCGCGTACAGGCATTCGAATCCGGCTCGCTTGGCGAGCAGTGCCGTGAGCATGTCGTACGCCCCAGGAGCCTGAAAAAAATCTCCTTGAGATAACTTCGCCTTAATGATCGGGTCTGCCATGGTGCCTCCTGGTTACCGGCCGACTATACAAGGTGCCCGTGGCGCCCGCACGATACGCCTCACCGCAGGACAACGGCTGCTCGTTCTGTGACTTGGGCGTTGCGCCACCAATTCCGCGCCGTGGTAGCGTGACCCTGCATCAAGTCAACTGCCTGGAGATACGCAATGCGAACCCTTTGTGCGGCACTGCTGTGCGGCCTGCTGCCGGGGACAATGGCGGCTGCGGCCGAAGTGCTGGTACCCGCCGGCACCACCGTGTACGCGGAGCTGCAACAACGGCTGACGTCGAAGAAGGGAATTCATCGGTCCGGCGATCCCGCCCGCGCCACCGTTTGGCGGGACGTCGTCGTCGATGGCCGCACCGTGATCCGCCAGGGCACTCCGATCCTCGTGAACATCAAGTCCGTCAAACCGAAACGACTGACGGGCCGGCGCGGCAGCCTGGAATTAGAAGCGCTCAGCGTTAAAAGTACGGACGGCACCGAAGTCGCTTTGGACGGCGGCTACGATGCGAGCGGCAACCAGCGCGTCGCGCTCGCCTCTGCGCTCGCAACCGCGTTGGATTGGTCGGTGACGGTAGTGAAGGGCAAGGAGGCCGTCCTACCGCCGGGCACGATTTTCGACGCCCAGGTCAAAGTAAGCACTCGCCTCGGCGGCGTCGCCGCAATCAATGCCCCTGCGCCGGCCCGCGACGACTTCACCGTTACCGTCCTCTACGATCGCATCGTCGACAAAGAAAATCATCTGCCCCTGCAAGTACGGCGCTGCGGCATCGTCATCGGCGATGCGGCCGTCGTCACCGTCAACGAGCAATCATTACCGGCACCGATTCCCGTCGAGATTCTCAACTCGGAAATGAGCGGCGAATGCGTGCAGTACCGCGCCCGGGTCGAGCTAAAGCGGTTGGGGCGGCAGTTGGGCGCGGGCATCAATCGTTTCGAAGTCGAATCACAAACCGAGCGCGCAGAAGTCATCCTAGCGGTGGAACTGTAGCTCAAGCTCCGTAGCGGCATGTTTCACTTATTAAACTAGGTTGTTGGCCGCCTTCACCTAGACCTCCATCGCCTATATAGTCAATGGCTTGGCGACTCGCATGGGAAGGGGTATCAGACGGTGGCAAACGAATACTCGATATTCTCCCAGGCACAACTCAGCCGCCGCGGCTTCGTCCAGGGGGCGGGCCTTGCCGCGGGCGGGCTCATGGTCGGGCTGGTCGCCCCCGCCGGCTGCACCCGCGAGCAGGCTGCGGCCCCGATCACCGCCGCGGACCTCAATGCCTACATCAGAATCTCCAGCAACGATGAGGTGTCGATAGTAGTCCCGGGAGCCGAACTCGGACAGGGCGTGTACACCAGCCTGCCCAAGATTGTGGCGGAGGAATTGGAAGCGGATTGGGACCGGGTAGTGGTCCGCCTGGCTCACGCGGATAAAGCGTTTGCCAACCCCAATAAAGAACGCCAATCCACAGGCAACTCCGATGCGGTCATCGGTTATTTCGACGCGTTGAGAACCACCGGTGCCGCCACCCGCGAGATGCTCATCGCGGCGGCGGCTTCGCGATGGCAACTGCCCGCTGGTGAGTGCCGCGCCGAGCGTGGCCGTGTTATCCATGCGCCGAGCGGCAAATCGTTGAGCTACGGCGAGCTGGCCGAGGCCGCCAGTGAACTACCGGTACCCGAGAATCCACCACTCAAGCCGGCCAGCGAGTATCGGTTGTTAGGCCGATCGCTGCCGCGCAAAGACACGCCCATGAAAGTCACGGGGCGCGCCGAATTCGGCGCCGACGTCCGTCTCGATAATCAATTGTTTGCCAGCATCAAGACCGCACCGATGTTCGGCGGGACGGTGAAGTCGTTCGACGCCGCACAGGTCAGCGACTTTCCCGGGGTCGTTGCCGTCGCCGAAGTGGACCACGGTGTCGCCGTCGTGGCCGAGTCCTTCTGGGAGGCCGACTCGGCCCTCAAAGCGCTCGACGTGGAATTCGAACTCGCGCCCAACGACAGTTGGGACTCGGCACAGATTTCGGCCAACTTTCACACGACACTCGACGAGGGTAACGCGCGTGCGTTCCCCGGCGCGCGCGGCGACGCGGCCGGTTTGGCCGATGCTGCCGACGACGTCTTCGAGGCCACCTACGAGGTGCCCTTCCTCGCTCACATCTGCATGGAACCGATGGTGGCGACCGCCCAGGTCACCGCCGATGCCTGCAGGATTTGGGCACCCCATCAGCAACAGGGCGCGGCGCGCAGTGCCGCGGCCGAAATCACCGGCTTGCCGGTCGAACAAGTTTCGCTGCAGGGCACGTTTTGTGGCGGTGGTTTCGGCCGCAAATGGGAGTTGGATTTCGTGCGCCAAGCTGTGCAAATTGCACAGGCCACGGAAGGCCGCCCCGTGACCCTCATCTGGACGCGTGAGGAAGACATTCAGCACGATTACTATCGGCCCGCGCTGGTATCCCGCAACCGGGCCGTGTTATCAGACGCGGGCGAACTCCTAAGCCTGCATACCCGCATCGCGGGTCCGTCGATCCTCACCCTGCAAAAGCGGCCGCGCCCGATTCCGGATCCCACCGTCGCCAGCGGGGCCATCAGCCGTGCCTACGGCATACCCAACAAACTACTCGAGTTCGTCGAGACCAATACTCATGTCCCCATCGGCTTCTGGCGATCGGTGTCGCTATCCCACAACGGGTTTATCAGCGAGAGCGTAATCGATGAGCTGGCCCACCTAGCCAAACGCGATCCGGTCGAGTTTCGCCTGGCGCTGCTGGGCGACAATCAGCGCGCCCGCCGGGTCCTCGATAAGGCGGCCACCGAAAGCGGTTGGGGGAAATCCTTAGCCAAAGGCAGCGCCATGGGCGTGGCCTTTTCCGCCGGCTTCGGGTCGTTCAACGCCCAGGTTGCCGAAGTCACTGTCGAAGGCGAACGACTGACGCTGGATCGCATGACCTGCGTGCACGACTGCGGTTTTGCCATCGATCCCGATACCGTAGCCGCGCAAATGGAGGGCGGCGTGATCGACGGGCTGTCGGCGGCACTGTTCGGCAAAATCAGCATCGCGGACGGCGCCGTCGAGCAGAGCAATTTTCATGACTACCGGTTTTTGAGAATGTCCGAGGTGCCCAAGATTGACGTCCACCTGATCGGGGGCGATGACCCCTTAGGTGGGGTCGGCGAAGCGGCCGTGCCGGCGGCGGGACCGGCGATCAGTAACGCCATCTTTGCGGCGACCGGAAAACGAATTCGCCGCCTGCCCATCGTCGATGCCGGTTTCCGGGTCGGCTAGCCGATGAGCCTCGAATACCGCCTTCCCTGGTACAACAAGGCCGGCTACGCCGCCGGCAATTTTCCCGACGACATCAAGAACTTCGCCTGGGATTTGTTCGTCCTGTTTCTCTACACCCAGGTGTACGGCCTGTCGGGTACACTCACCGGCCTGGCCCTGCTCATCGCCCTCGTCTTCGATGCCGTCTCCGACACCTATGTCGGCTTTCTGTCGGATAACCTGCGTGGGTTGAAGTACGGTCGCCGTCACACCCTGATGATCATCGCCTGCGTCCCGTTCGCGTTATGTTTCTATGGGTTGTTTATCCCTCCTGCCGGCCTAGGCCAGATTGGATTGTTTCTCTGGCTAACGGTTTTCGCCGTGCTGACCCGGTTATTTATCACCACATTTTCGGTCCCCCTCAAGGCGGTCGGCGCAGAGCTGAGCCGCAACGTTTCGGAGCGGCCGCAGATCATGGCATGGGGCGCGGTCGGTGGCATGGTTGCCCGGGTGAGTTTACCGCTGATCGCGTTTAGCTACTTCTTCCAGGCGAGTGAGGAATACTCACGCGGACAACTAGACCCAAGCAATTATTCGCCGTTCGCCTTCACCTTCGCCCTGGCGGCTTTGGTGGGCATGGTCGTCTCTATACTGTTGACCATCAAGCCGGTGTTGGAAGTGGAGCGGCGGGAAAAACCCATACCCCGACAGCGTCTGGGGCCGGTTGAAACCATCAAGGCCGTTGTCTCCGCGATGACCGTGACACCAAATGTGAGGCGCGCGGTGCTGCTTGCACTACTGGTGTTTTTCTCCATCAAGTCGATCACCGTGTTAAAGATTCATGTCATCACTTATTTATGGCAGACACCCGCCGACCTGACCAAGTGGATCGTCTCAGCCCAATACATTGGCCTCGCGGTCGGCGCCATCGCCCTGCCAACCTTCGTGAAGGTTTTTGATCGCAAGCTCTGTGTAAGTGTGGGTATGGTCGGGTTCATCACCTTCACGGGGCTCGCGGTGCTGCTGCCCGTGTTCGGCATCCTGCCGCCGGCCGGCTCCCGTGAACTCGGCTACATTGTAGTTAGCCTATTGTTCTGTGCAGGCGTGTTATTGGGTGGATACTTTGTTGCCAT
>JAHEKG010000281.1 GCA_024638475.1 Rhodospirillales bacterium
GTCGAGCCAGCGGTCGACCCAATAGAGGAAATGCCGGCTGAAGCTTTCCAGGAGCGCGGATGCGCCGATCTCGCCGCCGCCTTCCTGCTGGAGGGTCGTGCGGTTCGAGTCCGGAGTCGCCTTCTCAGCGCCGTCCGACCGTACCGCGACGGTCAGGCCCGCGACCATCCAATCGGGAACCACGTCTCCGTCGTCTTGGCTCGTGCAGGATTCGGGCAGCAATAACCGGACGCCACCGACCGTCCCGCCGTTCACCAGGATCCGGTCGGGCCATCCGAAGGCCACCGCGATACCCGGCGGCAGCAGGGCACCGAGCGCATCGCCGATACCGACCATCGCCACGTAGGTTACGAGGAGAGCATTCCGCAGCGGTGCTTCCGGGCTCAGGACGACGGCGCAATCGACCCGATCCTCGCGCGCGGCCCAGACCAGGGTGCCCGGATCGACACCGCCATCCGCCATCGCCCGGGCGGCCTCGGCGGGATCCTGACCCGGTTCGACGACGACGGGTGCGTAAATCGTCGGTATGGACAGTTGGTTGACCAATTGCGACATCGTTTCAGGAGCGACCGATTGGACCCATATTGAATTCTCGACCTGAGATACTAACCGCTTGGTACTGCCAGACAAACCTGGGCGGGCCTGCGAAGGACGCCGATCTAAGGCATTGCATGCCGATGCCATCGCAAGAGCGGTTCGGCAGCATGTGGAATGTCAACCGTAAGTTTGACCCAAGTCAGTGCACATCGCCGCACACTCGTGAAAGACTTTCGCAAATTTGGATGATTCCTAACGGATCAAGCGAGGGTCAGTGCGATGTTACGATGCGCCAAAAAATTTATCCCTTTCCTCCTCGCCGCAACGGTTGCAGTCGTCTCGGGATGCGCAGAGCAGGATAGGTACGGCCAGAAGCAAACTCTCGGGGCGCTTGGCGGTGCCGCGCTGGGCGGTCTTCTCGGCTCGCAGTTTGGCTCAGGCAGAGGCAAACTCGTGGCGACGGGCGCCGGTGTCCTGATCGGCGCGCTGGCCGGCAGTGAAGTTGGCAAGAGTCTAGACCGGGCGGACCGCGCGTATGCCAACACGGCTGTTAACCAAGCGCATGCCGCACCGCTCGGCGAAACCATCAGATGGAATAATGAACGGAGCGGTAACTACGGAACCGTTACGCCGGTGCGAGACGGTACTTCCACGTCAGGTCAGTACTGTCGCGAATTCCAGCAGAGCGTCACGGTCGCAGGCAAGACACAGCAGGGTTACGGGGTAGCGTGCCGGCAACCCGATGGCAGTTGGAGAATCGTGCAGCAACGGTAATTGTTGTCCGCAAATTATCGGCTTCCATAAGTTCTGGCTTTGCTTCGAAATTCCGGGTGTCCTGGGGGCAGCGATCGGGAGCTGACGGGGTATGGCGAAAGACCCGACGGCGACCCCCGCCCAAAAGGGCGGTGCGTCCACTGGTGTAGCACGATTAGGAAGCGCGATTGGACGCCGACACGCAAGCGCGCATGGTGGCCGCCTGATCGGTCAATAGCCCACTAACATGGCCGAGAGTTAGCGCACCAAAAAAGACGGCCGAACCGGCACGATAGGAGAGCGCCATGAAGCTAGCGCAGTTGAATGTATTCGGCATCCCATCCCAGGCCGTCGATTGTATCGAGGGGGAGGATCCGGACCCACTGAGACCAAACGGCAGCCTCCATGTGGACGTCGAGGCGACCTTCAGCCTCGACGACATCAAGACCGCGCTCGAGCACACCGGCCGTGAGGCGCCCAGCGGTAAGGTGCTGATCACGCCCAATGGACCGCTCCCCTGAACCGGATGCGCTTGCGAAATCGCGTCACGCGGAGGAACGAAAAAGCCCCGCGCCGCTCGCAGGGGGGAGCAAGGGAGCAACGCGGGGGAGTTTGCGGGTACACCACAGTGTGGGGTGTGGGTACCACCAAGGAATTTAATATCAAGACGGCCATGTTCAAGAACATAAAGCGAACAAATATTTCGTTCGGCACCGGTCGCCCGCATCGCCGGCTGGCTGCGCCAGGCGCAAAGGACTCTGACCAGGGCCGAGTATGCAACCGATCGACGGATCGGCCGAACTGGTCGCGGCGGGTGGTGCTGACCTCGGCGTGGCGTCTGGCGGTTTCGATAGGCCTTGTGAAATCCATCCGGGGAAAGACAGCCATGGCCATGAGCGGAGCTAAACGAGAATTAATCGAATTACCGACACCACGGCTCGACGGCGACGTGTCACTGGAGAACGCCCTGTTGCGCCGCAGATCAGTCCGCGAATTCACCGGGCACCCGCTTTCTCTTGCTCATGCAGCGCAGTTGCTTTGGGCCGGGCAGGGCGTGACCAGCGACTGGGGCGGCCGAACCGCGCCATCTGCCGGCGCCCTCTATCCGCTGGAACTGTATCTCGTCGCAGGCGCGGTCTCGGAACTGCCGGCGGGGCTGTACCGGTTTCAGCCCCGAACCAACGAACTCATGGGGGAAAAACCGAGCGATTTGCGAACCGCACTAGCCGCGTCGGCGCGTGGTCAGGGATGGATAGCGACGGCGCCCGCTATCGTGATCGTGACCGCGGTCGAGCAGCGCACGGCCGCAAAATACGGCAGGCGCGCAGCGCGCTACGTGCAGATCGAGGCGGGCCACGCCGCGCAGAACGTCGCATTGCAAGCCGTCGCCCTCGGGCTCGGCTGCACGCCGGTCGGCGCCTTCGACGACGAGCACCTCCACAGCCTCCTCGGAGCGCCGGCAGCGGCGCGTCCACTCTATCTGCTGCCCGTAGGCTATCCGGCCTGACCCGGATACGCGAGATGATCTTCATCAATGTCGGGAGGCGGCGTGGGGTGGATGATGTCGTATGTTTTGGGCAATTCGCCTAGTTAGCCGGCTCATGGTCGCCGCCGCCTTGTTCTTGGGTGCTTCGGCAGCTCAGGCAGGCGGCGGCTATTATTTTGGGCTTCACTATGGTCATGGCGGCCACTACTACCGTTGGCACGGCGCCTATCCTCACTTCGGTTATTACAGGCCATGGCCGTATTACTATCCGCCGCCCGTTTATTACGTCGCGCCGCCGCCACCGGCATACCACGTGGCGCCGCGTGAGTCGTACTGCGTTCGCGATGACGTCTATCGCTACCTCCCGGACGGGCGCATTCAGTGGGGCGTGCGGACGCGCTGCTATTAAATGCCGGCGACATCAGCATGTACTGCAGGGAACATTATGCCGAGGCCCTGCATGCGCCCGGTGGTATCAGATAGTGATCTTTGGGCATCCTTCTTGTTGGCAATGTCCGCGCAGGCGGCGGATGATCGCGGCGCGAATTGCCGGCCTTTAGTGAAGACACCATGGAGACGCCAACGATGCCGGGAAGGAAAGCACAAAGGCGGGTCGTGATCATGGGCGCGGCAGGCCGCGACTTCCATAATTTTAACGTCGCCTACAAAGACGACGCCGGTAGCCAAGTCGTCGCTTTCACTGGGGCACAGATACCCGGCATTTCCGGCCGTATCTATCCGCCTGTTTTGGCCGGCCCCCGCTACCCCGACGGCATCCCGATCGTCCCGGAGGAAAAACTAACCGAGATCTGCCGCGAAGAAGGGGTGAACGAGGTCGTCTTCGCCTATAGCGACGTGGCTCATGCCGACGTTATGCATCACGCTTCGATGGCTCTCTCGGCGGGCGCCGACTTTACGATCCTGGGGCCAAAGCGGACCATGCTTCGTGCAAAGGCGCCGGTCATCGCGATCTGCGCCGTCCGGACCGGTTGCGGAAAATCGCAGGTCACGCGATGGCTATCCGGCTTACTCAGGAAGCGCGGGTTTAGGGTCGCCGTCGTTCGCCACCCCATGCCCTATGGCGACTTGAAATGTCAGGCGGTTCAGCGTTTCGCCGCAAGGGCCGATCTCGACGCAGCCGATTGCACCGTAGAAGAGCGCGAGGAATACGAACCGCATCTTGAACTCGGCAATATCGTCTATGCAGGCGTCGACTATGCCGCGATCCTGGCGCAAGCCGAGGCGGAGGCGGATATCATCTTGTGGGACGGCGGCAACAACGACTTCCCCTTCTATGTTCCGGATCTGCAAATCGTTCTCGTCGATCCTTTGCGTCCGGGTGACGAAACCACGCATCATCCGGGCGAAGCCGTCCTGCGGATGGCCGATGTGGTCCTTATCGCCAAAGCCAATTCGGCCTCCAACGTAGACGTGCAGCGCGTGAGCGAAGCGGCCCGCCGGATCAATCCTGCCGCCGCCCTCGTTCGCGGCGCGTCTCCGGTCACCCTCGACAATCCTGAACTGGTTCGGGGCCGTCGCGTGCTGGTGGTTGAAGATGGCCCTACCATCACCCACGGCGGCATGGCCTATGGCGCCGGTTACGTGGCGGCGACGGCGGCCGAGGCGGCGGAGATCGTGGACCCGCGAGCCTTCGCTGGCGGTATAATCGGGGAGCTTTACCGCACTTATCCCCATATCGGGTCGGTTTTGCCGGCGGTGGGATACAGCGCGCCTCAGCTCGAGGCCCTTCGCAAAACCATCGATGCCGCGACCGTTGACGTGGTGGTGTCGGCTACGCCGTGCGATTTAGAGAAGCTGATCGATTTGTCGACGCCCGTGGTGCG
>JAHEKG010000282.1 GCA_024638475.1 Rhodospirillales bacterium
ATCCCTCGACTCAGGGAGAACGTAACGCATGAACAACACGAAGATGATCAATCGAAGGTTCTCAGGTGGATTTTGGGCATGCTGCGCATTGCTCGCGATGATTGCGGTGGGCCATTCCCCGGCAACCCGGGCCGCGATAGTCGACGTCACAATTGACGGCAGCGATGCCATCTTTCTCGCTGGCCGTACCGATCTCGTCATCCCTCCCGCCAATCAAGCATGGCCCGGAGGAATGATTCGACACGTTAGTCCAACTCCTGAAGAGATTCTGGAGACGCTCCCGCCAACCATCGCGGTGACCGCCGGTGACGTGATTCGAGCGCTCGATCCAGCCAGCGGCGGGATCAGCTTCTTCAACGGGTTCGGTGCCCCGCTTTTCGGCCCCGACGGGGGAGCAGGCGGGCAGACAAATTTGACTGCGTTTGGCGGCATCAGTGGTTTCCTGTCTGACGGGCAGGGACCTTTGGTCGGTGTATTTCTGGACGCCAGTGTTCCCAACGGTGCGGCCCCGGTGAGGCTGGACTTTACCGGGGGCGGGCTGGGAACTGACTTTCTGACGCTCACGCCGGGACTCGGACAGGTATTCTTCATCGGCGACGGCCAGACAGGCGGCGGCATGTTCCATGAATTTACGGCACCTGTCGGCGCTACGCGTCTGGCCCTCGGGATACCGGATGGCTTCAGCTTTGTCGGGGCGCCGGGTGCCTACGACGACAATGACGGTGCCTATCGGGTGCGTATTGGCATTAACGAGATCCCTTCGGTTCCCGAACCCTCCACCGTTTTGCTATTGGGCCTTGGCTTGGCGGGGCTGGGGTTTGCGAAGCGACAACGCTGACCGATCACCTCGATGAGGCAAGAAACCACACCTTGATCGCGCGATAAACACCACACACCAAGGAAAACACCATGAAATTCAGGGCCCTCATACTCGTCGGAGCAGTCCTTTTCACTTGGGGCAGCCTGGCCCGCGCGAACGTCATCAGTCCGGGATTCGAACAAGGCCCGGTGGCCGGTACCGTATCGTTCAGCCCGACCGACGCAAATGGGCTTGGCTGGTTCGCATCGAACACCGACGGTGAACGCATTCAGAGCACCGGTCCGAAACCCGCCGCGGAGGGAAGCTACTACGCGAGCCTATTGCAGAATGCGGGTGCGTACGACGGCTCGCCGCTCGGTGTGGGCGACTTTGGTTTTACGGGATTCGACCGTATCTACGCAACATTTGCCGTCAGCACGAACACGACGTACAACGTTTCGTTCCAACACGCAGGTGACGACCGATTCGGCTACCTTGCGAATACTTCCGTTGTAGAAATCGTCGACTTTGGAACTAACGCCACCATTACCCAGCAGTTCTTCAACACGCCCGGGCTGTTTAACTGGCAGATGGCGGCCTTCCAGTTCAACTCAGGTAGCGCGACGCAAGCCGCCATCGCATTCACGGTGATGGGGTCGGGAAACACTAGCGGCGTATTTGACGACATCCAAATTGCCGTAGCCGGATCGGTCCCCGAACCCACCACCGTCCTGCTCCTTGTCCTTGGCTTAGCGGGACTCGCTTTTGCACGAAGAAAAGTTTGGCAATGAGTAACTGGGCACGATATTTCCGAAAGTCATGCGTTATCGGCGCTGCACTTTTCGCTGCATCTACTTCGGTTCAGGCGGTCCCGGTAGATGGCATGATTTTCGAATTCTCGAGTAATGGTCACTTCTATGCCTGGATTGATGACCCCCTTAGTTGGCCCGATGCGAACGCTGCAGCGCAAGGCTATTCAACCGTGCACAGCAGCATGCTGCTCGAAGACTGGCATCTCGCAACCATCACGAGTCAGGCGGAAAACGACTTTCTTGCGCAAACGGTACTCGGTTTGCCGGGTGCATGGGTCCCCCCGATTGGTGCGCAACGCGCGTGGATCGGGCTTTTCAACGAAATGGGGGCGAACAATTTCGAATGGGTGACGGGAGAATCCACCACCTATACGAATTGGCAGCCGGGAGAGCCGAACAACTCTACGGGAACAGTTGGCACATTGGGACGCTATGACAATGGCAAATGGAACGATGAGTTCGATACCGCAGACAACGGTGGATTCGGGCTGCTGGCGTACCTCATCGAGCACAATGCACAGGGAAGGCCGGTCCCGGAACCCACCACCCTCGCTCTCTTGGGATTTGGCTTAGCGGGGCTGGGGTTTGCGAGGCGACGGCTGCATTAGCTCTAGTCGTACAACCGTTGCATGGTTCGCCATAGGAGGCGGCAATTGATCAAGAAACTAGCGCTCGCCGCCGGATTCGTCTTATTCGCCACATCGGTTCAGGCTGTTACGTTCCACCCGATCATCTCAATCAGTTCGAGTACACAGGCGAGCGATTTCCTACCGGTGAACAACCTCATCCAGGGGCCGGGTGTTGGCTTCGACGCGAGCCCACCGCACGACAAAACACTCGGCGGTCTGTTCCAGGGCAACTGGGTCACCGATGCCCCGGGTGGTTTCCCCGCCGACTACATTGCCGTGGCCGGAATGCCAGTGCTCACAATCGATCTTGGCCAGGAGAGATTGCTGTCAGAGATCAGTGTGTGGGGCTACGTGGCAACCAATGCAAACGGTGTCAGCGAGTTCAGCCTTCAATTCGCAACGGAAGCGGAGGGACTTGGCGGATTCGGCACATCAATCGGTTTCAATCCGACCTATTCCCCGATAAACAACGACATCCTCCGTCAAAGTTTTGCATTTGGGCAAGACGTGTCGGCACGTTACGTCGAATTCACAGCAGTGGACAACTTCTTTGTCGCACCCGGTGATGGTAGTGGCGGTGGAACTCCCGGCGGCGATCGTGTTGGTCTAGGCGAGATTGCATTTGCGATATCCGCCGTCCCCGAACCAGCCACCATCTTACTTCTGGGTCTTGGCTTGGCGGGGCTGGGTTTCGCGCGGCGCCGGTGGCGTTGACCGGCAGCGACAGCTGAAAAAGCAACCATAGCCCGGCCGCCCTGGACAGCTAGTCCGGCCCTTGGGGGCCGTCTGGCCCTGTCCGGGTAGCTGGCACGTGCTTCGTATCCCAAAGCCTTACGCAACGCTGATCGGCGCCCCTCCGCGCAAACGGGGTTCATTCCCCCGTCCACAGTAATCCGCACCGGCTTGCCTAATTGTCGGATTTTCTTACAGTTTGCCCGTGTGCCGCTCCCTCATCGAACGGCGCGGGCGTGGAATCCTGTCGGGATTTTTTACACGGAGCCGATAGCGGTCGTGGGAATACCTCTCCTTTTCTTCTTAACTATTTGATTTTCAGCAAGAATTTGAAGCGGTCCGCACTTTGGCACGGTTTCTGCTTACTCGTTAAGCAAAAGGCGGAGGCACTCAGGGTCACGACGACCGCGGCAGCCGCGGCGAGGAGCAGAACAATGAGACACTGGATTCTAGGAATTGCCCTGGCAGCCGTTGCCATCCCGACGCAAGCCACCATCGTCGCGTGGGGAGGCGCCAACAGCAACAAAGGTACCCCAGCAACAAAAATCGCGGCACCAAACCAACTGTTGAACAGTCTGGTCGCCAACACCGGACAGGAGGGATTCGACGAGCAGCAGGGCGTTTTCCTCGCCAACGATATCCTCGTCGACAGTAGCCCGGGTGGTTCCGTCGCCAGCGCTGTGGCGGTCGGTCAAGGCATGACGGTCGACAGCCACATGATTTTCCTCAATCAAGCCGACGGCACGAGCGGCAACACCCGGCACAACGGCGCCGTCTGGACCTTCAGCGGCATCATTCTGGGCGTCATGTCGGATCGTAACGGCATGCTCGAAGAGATGACGACCAACCTGCTCGGTGCGTTGAATACGAACTACCCAATCGCGGGGGGTGGCGGCAACACCGGTGCGTTGCCTAATACCGGCGCCACCTTCGTGGGCTATGGCGCTCGCGGCATGGAAGGCGATTCGTACCTCATCGCCGGAAATCAGCTGACGGTCAACATGAACGTCACGCAGCCCGGCGACTGGATTCGCGTCATAACGAAGAGCGTCCCCGAGCCCACGACCGTCCTGCTCCTGGGTCTTGGCCTGGCGGGGTTGGGAATCTCGAAGCGGCGGCTGCACTCATGAAAATCCTGCGATCAGCCGCCCTTGGCGCCCTGTTGACCGTCTGCGCCAGCGCCGCCCACGCTCTCGTCATCATCGATAACGCGACCACCGGACTCTACAATTCCGGTATCGGCGAATTGGCCCCGTTCGATGGCCCCGGCGGGTTTCTGCTGGCCGCGAATTCCTCGGAGGGTGACCCCACAGTCAGCCTGATCGCGGATCCGCTGAGTGCCTTTGCTCCCTATCCAGCCGCGTTCGGTACAGACTGGCTCGGCGGCGACTACACGGGCGGCATGTGGTCGGGCGGGCCGGTCGCAATCCCGGCAACCTGGGCGGTTAACACCGAGACGGCCATCGTCTACGACTTCGTGCTCGGGTCCGCCTCGGACATCCATATCGATCTAGGCGTCGACAACGGCATTCTCGTGTGGCTGGACGGCGCCTTCCTCCTCGGCGAGCAGGCCGGGGGCGGGGCCAACATCAACGAGTACGACATCGATCTCAGTGCCGTGAGCGCCGGCAGCCACAGCC
>JAHEKG010000032.1 GCA_024638475.1 Rhodospirillales bacterium
GGCGGAATGGTGGGCCCGGTCGCCATTCTCGGTATGGCCATTTTCGCCGACTGGCACTCGATACTCTATTTTCACGGCCTGTTTGCGCTGCTGATCGCCCTGTTGATTTTTCTCATGGTGCGCGATACCCCGCAGTCACAGGGGCTGCCCACGATCGAGTCGTATCGAAACGACTACCCAAAAGCATTCGAGTATTCGGACAGTCATGAAAAGGAATTCTCGGCCAAGGCCATCTTTCTGGAATACGTACTCAACAACAAATTGTTGTGGACGATCGCGGTCGCCAACGCCTTCGTCTACTTTGTGCGCTATGGCGTGCTGGACTGGGCGCCCACCTACCTCGGCGAGGTCAAGAGTTTTTCGTTCGAAGAACGCGGCTGGGCCTATGCGCTTTACGAGTTCGCCGGAATTCCCGGGACCCTCTTTTGCGGCTGGATGTCGGACCGGCTTTTCAGCGGGCGCCGGGCACCGGTGTCGATTCTGTTCATGGCCTTCACACTGGTTTGTGTGCTGGTGTATTGGCTCAACCCGCCGGGCAATCCCGGGGTAGACATTGCGATGCTGATCGGCATCGGCTTCTTCATTTACGGCCCGGTCATGCTGATTGGCGTGCATGCCCTTGATCTGGCGCCGAAGAAAGCGGCGGGAACGGCGGCGGGGTTTACGGGTTTGTTTGGATACGTGGGTGGCGCGGTCGGCGCCAGCGTCATCATCGGCCTGGCCGTGGACTCTTTGGGTTGGGATGCCGGCTTCGGCCTCATCGCCGCGGCTTGCGTGATTGCAATGCTGCTCATTGCGCTGACCTGGACGGCGGAGAAGCACCCCCAGTAGGATACCCATGGCTATCATTTACATGATTGCTTTCGTAAGCACCGTCGGGGTGGGCATCGTTGTACCGCTGTTTCCATTCTTCGGCGAACGGGTGGGGGCGTCGGCAGAGATCATCACGGCGCTGATGGGTGTGTACGCCGTCGGTCATCGCCTGTTCGGGCTACGCTTTAGGCGGAAAGGGTTCCTGAGTAGGTTTCTCTTGGCGATTCGATTCGGCTAAAACCGTTCTTCAGGACGACAACGTCGCGGTCCAAGACCCTGCCCTGAAAAGCCACGCCATCTTCTGCCCGCCACATGTCCACGACCAGGGTTTCGCCGGGAAACACCGGCGCAGAAAAACGCACATCGAAACTCTTCATGGCCGCGGGCTCGCCGGCACAATAACTCATGAGGACAGCTCGGCACGCCATACCATAGGTCCCAAGGCCGTGCATGATCGGTGCTTCGAAGCCGGCACGCTTGGCAACCCGAGGCTGCGTGTGGATCGGGTTCGGGTCGCCGTTGAGGCTGTAGAGCAATGCTTGGTTGCGGCCAATAGGGAATTCCCATGTTTCGTCCGGCCCGCCCGCGGGGATCTCGTGCCGCTGCACGCTGCGATCGGGCTTGGCACCACCAAAGCCGCCATCACCTCGGGCGATGGTGACGTAGGTGGCTCGGTAGAGTGGCGCGGTCTCGCCTCGCAGTCGGGCTTCGGCCCGCATGTGGATTTCCGCTCCCCCGCGTTGACCCCGATCGTACAAGGCCGCAATCGAGCCTTGAATATCCAATTCGGCAGCGTCCGGTAGCGGAGAGTAGATCTCTAGTTTCTGTTCGCCATGCAGGGCAAGTTCCGGGCGCTGCAATCGGCAGGCCTGGGTTAGTTCCATGATTACATCCGCGAAAATGGAGGCCATGGTGGGAACCACCTTGAAGGTCGCCCGGTCGCTGACAAAGTCGAGTTCGAGTTCATCCAGGGGATCGGTGCCGAAACCGATGCTTAGCGCGTACAGGCGGGCGTGTTGGCGTGTGTAGGCTATCCGCCTCGTAACGAGGTCGCCGCTGTTGAGTCGATCGACATCGATCGTCACCAGTGCTTGCCTACCTTAGAAAGACTTTGCGTGAGATCAGGCTGGCTTGACACCAATCAGATTCTTACGGCTGCGCCAAATGGCAGGGCCCTTTTCATTGACGGCAAAGCCGGCCTTGCGCATGGCACGCGAAAAATCAAGCTTGGCGTATTCCAGCCGCCATACCTCATTATTCCAGCGATGGTCCTTCCACTCGCTGAACTTTGTGTAAGCATCCGTGCGAGGTTTGTTGCCGGTGTAGAAATCGATGGGGAAATAATGCCCACCGGGCCGAAGAATACGATGGGTCTCGTTAACAATCCGTTGGGAAATTTTCGCAGGCACTTCATGATGCAGGATGTAGGACGTGACGATGTCGAAATGGTTGTCGGGAAATTGAGTGGCTTCCGCTAGGCGCTGTGCATAGTTCACGTCGACGCCTAGCTCAACGGCACGCATATGGCCGTAACGTAGCATTGGAGCACCGATGTCAAGGCCCCACACCTCGGCTTGGGGAAAGCGTTCTTTCAAGGCCACCGTCAATTGGCCAATGCCGCAGCCGAGATCGAGGATGCGACTGACCTTGCCGTCCGCAGGCGTGGGTATGCCGTTGCCGAGGTCGGTATGGAGATCGTCCTGATAATTGCCCTTGTCCAGCCGCGCATAAAAGTTGTTGGTGCTGTAATGGTAGATGTGCCCAGCGAAGGGCTCCCCGACGTAGCCGCCCGGCTGGGTATGAATCTCATGCCTCGCGTATTCGGGAATGTCGATGTCCGGGTTCAGTTCTAGAGTGCCGGGCCCTGAAGTGTCGGCCGCTTCCAGTTCCGCGAGATACGTATCCGCGTTGGCGTGAAAGAAACTTTGAAAATTCTCATGCATCAAGTTGTGCACGCACGCGCGGGCGTGGGCCTGCACACCGAGGATGGGATCATCCTCCACGACTTCGAAGATCCGCTGCAGCGGGATATCGTCTTTCGAATTGAGGCCATTGGCTGCCATGATCGTATTGAAGCGACCCCGGGCCACGGACCCCAGTTTTCGTGTCTGCCATAACCGGTACCCGGTGAGAAAGTCATCCCGGCTTTCCACATCCAAGCGGGGCAAACGTTCGAGGCGGCCCACGGTACCGCGAGGCTCCACGTCAAAGGCCGGTGGACCGGCCGAGGCCGAGCGCCCGGTGAGGGCGGATGTGATGGCCGTGCCAAGGGTGGCCGCTGCGCCGAACAGAGTACGCCGGTTGATCATGTCGCCGCTCCATTAACCAGAGCGCTTATGATACCAGCTGTTCCCTGCGACCGTCGTATTCCCCATGGGACCGAGGCTCGGCGCTAGCGCGTGTAGAATAGCCAGGACGTTTCAACAACAAGGGGACACGGCTTTTATGGATGCGTCGGAAGGTCAAGGCCGCTGGATCGGCGGACTTAGACTGCAACCACATAAGCGGGCGAGCACGCAGGAGCCGCTGGAGCACGCACCGCTGCCGAGCGAGATCGTGGTGCCGCTGGAAGGCGGACTGTCGGCACGCGATATCCGGCCGGCGATTCAGACGGGGCAGCGCGTGTTTCGCGGCCAGCCGCTGGTGCAGGGGGGTGGGCCCTTGTCCACGTGGACGCATGCCAGCACTTCCGGCGTGGTGCGGTCGCTTGAAACGCACCCAGTGGGGCATGCCCGTCGGAGCGAGGCCCTTTGCGCCGTAATCGATGTCGACGGTGACGACGAGTTCTGGCCCGAGTTGGAACCTCCCGATCCGAAGCAGTGGGATGCGCCTGATAAGCTGGCCACCGCTTTCTCGCACGCCGGGTTGGCCGGGCTTGGTGGCGCCGTGTTCCCGATGGGAGTCAAGGTCGCGGCAGCCTGGCGTCGGCCGATGCGGGCGGTCATCGTTAATGGCGCCGAGTGCGAGCCCTACATCAGTTGCGACGACATGCTGATGCGAAGCCGACCCCGCGAAGTCCTAGCGGGCGCGCTCGCATTGGTAGAACTCACCGGCGCGGAGCAAGGCTTTGTCGCCCTCGAAGACGATAAGCCCGAAGCCGTGCAGGCCCTGGAGCAAGAGTTGGCGGTACTCGGCGCGCAAGAGCGGCTGACCCTCGTCACTGTCCGCGCCATCTATCCGGCCGGGGGAGAGCGCCAACTCATCCAGATGGTCACCGGGCAGGAAGTACCGTCGCATACGCATCCGACGGACATCGGTTACTTGTGCCAAAACGTGGGCACCGCCGCCGGGCTCTACCGTTTTCTAAAATCGGGCCACCCGCTCATGAGCCGCATCACCACGATCACCGGCGGCGGCATTGCGCGCCCGCGCAACCTGGAGGTCCGCCTCGGCACTCGGGTAGCAGACGTGGTAGCCGCGTGCGGAGGCTACACGACCGCTATTAAACAGCTGATCATGGGTGGCAGCATGATGGGCATTGCGCTGAGAACCGATTCGGTGCCGATCATGCGTGCCACTAATTGTATTATCGCGGCGACCGAACCGGAAACGCGCCAGGATGCCGCGGCGATGCCGTGCATTCGCTGCGGCGCGTGCGCCGCCGTCTGTCCCGCCTACCTCCTGCCGCAGGAGCTGCACCGTGCAGCCAGGAATAACCAATTCGATGTCCTCAACAAGCTCAGTCTTTTTGATTGCATCGAATGCGGTTGTTGCGATGTGGTTTGCCCCAGCCACATTCATCTCACAGAAAGTTTCCGCGCCGGCAAGCAGGGGATTGTGCGGGCCATGGATCACGACGCCCGGGTACGCTGGATCGATGCGCGCGAGCAACTGCGGCGCCAGCGAATCGAGGGCTGGGAGGCCAAGCACGGGTCCGGCGGTGGGGAAGCGTTGCCGCCGTTGCCGCAACGGCTCGAGGCCGTGGCCGACGTCGTTGGGCGGATCAGCCGGTTGTCGGAACCGACCTGATCGGGCACGGTGCTGGTGGGGGGTAAGACCAGTGGATACTGAAAATAGAAAAGGGGACATGCCATGCATAACATCCGCGATATTCTGCAAAAGAAAGGCACGGTCGTCTGGTCCGCTTCTCCGGACGAAACCGTCCTCGAGGCAATCCGCCGCATGGCCGAGCACGGGGTTGGCGCCTTGCTAGTCATGAAGGACGACGAACTGGTCGGCTTGTTCTCCGAGCGCGACTACTCGCGCAAGGTGATCCTGCAGGGGCTGCGCTCGCAGGACACGCCGGTGAGAGCGGTGATGAGCACTCCGGTCCTGACAATTTCCCCCGACGCCACGGTCCGGGAGGGTCTATCCATGATGACCGAAAACTTTGTGCGTCACTTACCGGTGACCGACGGCTCCGGCGTGATCGGCCTGGTGTCCATCGGCGATCTTGTCAAGATGGTGATCGAAGACCAGGAGACGCTGATCGAGCAGTTGGAAAGCTACTTGACCCGCTGAACGCCGAGTTGGGTTATTTTTTCCTCCAGTTTTGCGGATCGGCCGGGTTGCCCGGGCCGGCATAGACGGATTCGGCCGGATAAGGGAATAGGCGCCGCCCCGTGACAACGGCCGCCGGGTCCAACGGATATGCAGCATAGTTGAATGGCGCCGCGGCAGAGCGGAATGCGTCCAGACCCTGGGGCGCTGCACCGTGTTCGACCCAACGCTCGATAACCGTGAGGTAGTCAGCCGTGTCTACGCCCATCCCGCCACGGCAATGTGTCATGCCCGGGAACATGAACAGGCGTAGAAAACTATCAAGCTCGTCTTCGCCGAAGGCTTCCTTTTGCGTCCGGTAGAAGTAGAGCGACGATGCGGGTGTCGCATCGGTATCCGACCAGCCATGGTAAAGCAGTATTTTGCCGCCAGCGTTGACGTACGGCTTCAGTTTCTTACCGTCTGCGCCGAAATCGAGCAGCCCGCCAACAGGGCTGCCGGTTGCTCCATGCTTGGCATAGTCGAAATCCGCGAGGGTCGCGTTCGGCCCGATCTTGCGCTCGATCGTGAATTGGGCACTACCTGCCCGGCGTGGCGGCCGGCCGTCGACCCCGAGCAAGCCCGCGATCCAATCCCGCTCCGTGCCTTTGGCATAGCCCATGGCGTAAAAGGGCGTGCCGTCTTCCCGGCGGGCGCCGCGGTAGATTTTTTCTGCCGCCGTGACCTGTTCGCGGGTCAAGCAGTGGTTCGTTTCGGTACCACTGCAGAGGAGATCCGCGGGTGCGAACGCGCAGGCGTTCGGATTACCAATGACGCCATCCTTGAGGCCGTCATCCAAGTCGCAGCTGTGCATGACGGCATCGGCCAGCGAGGTCAGCGCGGAAGCGGTAAGGATAGGGCTGCCGTCCGGTTGCGTATTGGACGCATAGGCGAAGACGTTGTGCGGCGTGACCATCTGCGCAGCCGGCGCGCCGGCGATAATCCCGTCATAGTCATCCGGGTACATGAGCGCCTCCGTCAATCCTTGGCGTCCACCCGTGGAGCAGCCACGGAAGTAGGCGTAGTCCTCGGCTTGGCCGTAGGCCTTGGCGATGACGGCTTTCGCCAGTCGGGTCGCCCGGTGCGTGGCCCGGTGTTGCCACTCTTCGACGAGATTTTGATCGCGGGTCCAGGCTCGCGGATCCTCGCCCGGCGCGAGACGGTGACCCATATCAGTGGTGGCGACGGCATAACGCCGCGCCAGGGCATCCGTACCTTGATTGGTGCGGATCACGCCGCAGAGCCCACCGCAACCGGTAAATAGCAGGCGGTGGTTCCAATCCGCTTGGGGTAGCTGAATTTCCACCCCGGTTGAGGGCGCTATGGTCGCTAAAACATGACAATGGGCGATTTGCCCGTCGAGGCTACCCGCGACCATTTTGGCGCTGTCAATGGTTACCTTCGCGCCGACAGCCGAACCGAATTCCTGGCTGGCGAGCGCGGTGCAGGCAGCAGCGCCTAAGTCGTCCGGAGTGGCAGCAGCCACCACCGGGGCCTGAACAATTAAGGCGATCGCGAGGAGCAACTGCGCCGGCATGTTGTTCATTGTGTTCTCCTTACGCTTGTGGCCGCGCCGTGTATCATTCCGCTAACACGATAGCAGAAGGTTCCTAGTGTCAAGTCAATATACAGGCATGTCCTATGCCACGATTGCGGAGAGCTACAACGATATCAACTATATCGACAGTCAGGCAGCCGCGGATGTGGGCAAGGCCGTGGTCGAACTGGTTGGCCCGGGTGCGCTGATCGTTGATCTTGGCGGGGGTGCCGGCCGAATTTCAGTTCCGGTGGCAGAGGCCGGCGCGCGTATGATCGCGTTGGATTTCGAGTACGAAATGTTGAGGGTGTCGCGGGAGAACGCCAGGCGCCGAGGCGTCCAGCTTCGCCTGGTTAATGCCGATGTCGTTCACCTACCGTTCAAATCCAATGCCTTTGACGGTTGTATTACCACCAGCGTGTACCATTTGGTGCCGGAGTGGCGCGACTCCATCAAAGAAGCTGGCCGAATTCTGAAGCCGGGGGGCATTTTTATTATTGGGCGCAATGTAATGGAAGCAGGTTCTTGTGCGGATAGGGTGCGTAAACAGCTGCGTCAAATTGCCGGAACCTTTGACCCGTCTATTCGGCCAACGGATGCAGCGGGCCCGGAGTTGTTTAAATATATCGCCGCTATTGGCGGGCGGCCGGATAAGCCCATCACGGTGGCGAGCTGGATTGAGTCAGAAAGTCCGAATCAGATCTTAGAGCGGATCCGAAATCGCCGACACAACGAAACCTGGGCCCTCAGCGAAGAGACCCATGCCAAAGTAGTGGCCGATATGCCGGCTTGGATTGAGCAGAATTTTACCGATCCAGACGAAGTCTTCGACTCGCGTTCGGAATTCATCCTCTATCCTATTCGAGGGCTGGCTTGAATACTTCCCTAGTGTAGATATGCAAACTTGTCTATGAGCAACAATAACAGCGCATTTACTCTGTGGCGGGCTTTTCAGTTGACTTTACCCCGCGCAACGACGGGGTGGCTTTTCGCCATCTTGCAGAATAATTTCAATCGGGTCTCGATCGTCGAGATGGGAATCGCTGCCGTAACGATAACCACCATGATTGGCTTGTTTCATTTTTTGTCGCCGTTTCAAGTGGTTTTTGGCCACCTCAGCGATCGATTCCCAATCTTTGGCTATCGCCGGAGCCCCTATATTCTTGCCGGCATTACTTTGTCGGGCGTGGCGGTAAGCGTATTGCCTGACATCGGCATACTGATTAGTCAGGACGTGACCTGGGCCTATTTTGCCGGGGTGGGGGCCATGGCTATGTTTGGTGTGGGATTCGCAATGTCCGGCGTCACACACTTGGCGTTGGTTGCGGATGTGGCGCCCCCTAAATATAGAGGGCCGGTGATTGCCTCGATCTGGGTCATGTTGCTCGTCGGCATGATTACTTCCCTGGCATTCATCCGCTGGTACATGCCGGATTATGATCTTGAAACCATGCGGGAGTTGTATGCGCTGTCCATCCCCATCGTTTTCGTCCTCACTTTGCTAGGGTTGCTCGGTATCGAAAAAAGAGTATCGAAGCAGGAGGCTGAAGAGCTGCGGGTTGAGGCCGAGCAGCGCATTCATCAGGAAAAGCAATCTGCACCGAAGTTCGTCGAGTTCCTGCGTAGCGCATTTAGCAATACTTCGACACGGAGTTTTTTCCTTTTCATTTTCGTGACTACGCTGGGCGTCGGCCTGCAGGATACGATTCTCGAAGTATTCGGCGCCAATGTACTAGGCATGTCCGTGGGTGAAACCGGATTGTTCGAGCAAGTGTTGCGGGGCGGCGCGCTGGTCGGGATGATTGCAATGGGCGTTATTTCCTTCAAGTGGGGAATTTCTAAACTCAAAGCAATCGTATTCGGCGCCTACGGCTACGCGTTTTTTATCTGCGTTATTGCCTATGCGGGAATAATTACTAACAAAGACCTGGTCATTTACTCGTTGGTTCTCGCCGGCCTCGCCCAAGGATTTTATATTGTGGGGGTGTTGACCACGATGATGGAAATGACGACGGACCACGAGCGTGGATCTTATATGGGCCTGTGGGGGCTAGCGTTAACGATAGGCAATGGTTTTGCCGCAATTGCTGCGGGTGCAATGGTCACGGGGCTCATCGAAACTCAGCTATTAGGCCAGGCTCAAGGGTATGCTGCGATTTTTGTTTTGGAAGGCTTGATCTTGATTTACGGAATTAGTTTCATCCACAAGGTGGACTCATCGCGCTTTAGCCGGATCGGCAAGGGGCAGTTGACGGGCGCGTTGGAAGCCGACGTGAGCTAACCAGCGAAATCAGCAAAATGATTGTGAGTGAAAGACAGGCGAAGTGGCAGTTTTCTATCCAGAAAATAGGGATCGCTTGGGGCTTTTGTATGATCGTTTCCAGCTTCAATCGGGTCGCGATTGCCGATCTAGGTTTGCCCGCTATGCTGATTTCTTTCGTTATCGGTATTTACACCCTGTTTGGCCCCTTACAGCCGGTGATTGGTCGCGTTACGGATGCGTTTCCTGTTTTTGGTTACCGGCGCATGCCTTATTTATTGCTGGGTACCCTTATCGGCGGCTGCGCGTTCCCGTTTTTTCCGGGCATTTTGCAGGAGATCGTCAATGGATCGACGATCGCCTATTTCAAATGCTTAGCCGCGTTTTGCGCTTTTGGCCTGTGTATTGCCATGCAGGCGAATACCTTCCTCGATCTGCTGAATGATGTGACGACAGCCGAAATGCGCAGCCGAGTCACGACCACCACCTGGACTTGGCAGGCGCTAGCAATGGCTGGATGGGCCTGGGTGTTCGGTATGGCGATGCCGCAGTTTTCGTTCGAGGCGATGCAGGCGTTGTACAACTGGTCCCCCGTCGTCATGGTGGGTCTGACATTCTTAGGGGTCTGGAAACTGGAAACGCCATTGACCAAGGGACAGATCAAGGAACTAAAAAATAATCCGCCTAAGCCTGTTGCGCTCACTCAGCCGATTAGAGAATCCTTGTCGATCGTGACCTACAGTCCAAGTGCCGCGTTTTTCTTCTTATTTATTATTTTTTCTTTATTGAGCGTATTTTTGCAAGATATCCTGCAGGAGGTCTGGGCCAAGGATTTGTTTTCTATGTCGGCGGGTGAGTCGACAATTTTCCAAAGTATGTACAACGGGTTAAATACGGTGGGGTTGGCGGCGTGTGGGATTTTCGTTGCCGTCCTGGCTAAGAAACGCCGACAGAAATCCCGTAACGAGAACGAGCGGACACTACCCGAAGCGCTGGCGAAGAAAATTCTGGCCTTCGGCACCGCGCTGGTGGTGACGACCTTCGTTTGCCTGGCCTGGGCGGCCTACGCGAAGAGCCTTAGCGCCTTTTACGTTTTCTATGTGCTGAGTGCCCTAAGTTTGGGGGTATTCATTTTTCCCGCTATCAGTTACATGGTCGACATGACGGTCAAGGGTCAGGAAAGCAAGTACCTTGGTTTGTGGAGCCTGGCCCAGGTGATCGGCTTGTTCTTGTCCTTTACAATCAGTGGGACGATTTATCAGACCTTGATTCAGTCGGGTTTTCTAGCGCCCAATATGGCGTTTGCCATCATCTTTCTCCTGCAGGCGATGATGGCCGTCCTGTGTTACCTGGCTATTCGGCCCGTATCCATCGCCGGGCTTCATGCGGAAGCGCGGGTAGCCGCGATCAGTGAACTTAACCGGTAGTGTCAGAACCGATAAATGGAGTGCCCATGTCAACCGCGCTGAGATTCTCTCGCCGTAAAACGCTGCAGCACGCTGTTCTGTTCGGTGCCGCAGCGAGTCTGAGCGGAACGCTCATCGCCAAGACCCTGCGCGCCGCCGAGGCGGGAGGTGCGCGTACGTCGCCCGACACCCCGCTAGCCGGCGTCCGTAAGGCTTACGGGGACGGTCCCTTTGGGCAGATTCACTACCGTTATGCGGGGGACAGGGCGTTAAAGGAGGTGCCGTTGCTGTGTCTCCACGCCAGCCCGCTGTCGGGTATCGTGTACGACTATTGGCTGGCCGAAATGGGCAAGGACCGGTTTGCCGTGGCGCCGGACACGCCGGGCTACGGTGGTTCGGACACGCCGCCCACGCCGCCCCTCATCGAAGACCTGGCCGACGCGATGATTGGGTTCATGGATTCGGTCGGTCTTCCGACCGTGGACGTGATGGGCTATCACACGGGTTCGTTAATCTCCGCCGACCTCGCGATGCGCTACCCGGGCCGCATCCGTAAAGTCGTCATGATATCCGCGCCGATTTTCGATGCGGCGATCATTGAGGAATACAGCGGCCGCATCTACGATCCGCCACCCGCCCTTGCCGACGTGCTCGCCTCGACGGCGGAGGGTCTGCGCAAGAATAGTCGGGGTATGTTTCGCGATATGGCGGAGGAGCGCTATGCGAATGTCAGCATCGAGCGCCTGCGCCATTTTCGCACGAGCAACTGGGGTTTCCGCGCCGCTTTCGCCTACGACCTGACGAAAACCTTGCCCGAGATCGAACAACCGATTCTGATCCTCAATCCCGAAGACGATTTGTGGGAACTGACGCCGCGGGCTAAACCTTACCTTAATAACGGCCGGATCCATGACCTACCCGGATGGACCCACGGCCATTTGGATCGGCACACAGAAGCGATGGCGGCAATCGTCCGTGCGTTTCTCGCCGAGTAACGGATAAGGTGGGCTGATTTCTAGGAGAATAGAAGATGTTGGTGAGAACAAAAACGTTAGTTTGCTTGGCCTTTGCTCTGACCGCCTGTACGGGCAGCGATGGGTCGTTGCATGCGCAACAAACCGAATTCAACGTGACTACCGTCGGTCAATTCGAGCAACCGTGGGCATTGGAGTTTCTTCCCGACGGCCGGTTGCTCATCAGTGAAGCGGCGGGCGCATTGAAGGTGCTCAACTCTGACGCCAGCATTGGCGAGATTACGGGCGTACCCAAAGTCAGTCACGGCGGCCAAGGGGGGTTCGGCGACGTGGTATTGCACCCCGACTTCCGGCAAAACAGCCTGGTCTACCTCAGCTACGTCGAGCGCGGTAGGGGTGGAACGAGCGGGGCGGTGGTTGCGCGCGCGAATTTGAGATTGACCGAAACCGGTGGAGAGCTTGCCGACCTAGAAGTTATCTGGCGTCAGGTGCCAAAAGTCAGCGGCCGAGGGCACTTTGGCCACCGCATTGTTTTTGGGCCGAACGGCCATTTGTGGATCAGCTCCGGAGAGCGTCAACAATTCGATCCCGCCCAGGACATGGCGTCGAACCTGGGAAAGATAGTCCGACTCAATGTCGACGGCTCGGTTCCGGAAGACAATCCGTTTGCAAAACAAGGCGGTGTTGCGGCAGAAGTCTGGTCGCTGGGTCACCGTAATCCGTTGGGGCTGGCATTCGATGCTTCCGGTCGGCTGTGGACGGTCGAAATGGGCCCGAAGGGCGGTGACGAGCTGAATCTCGTTCAACGCGGCGCGAACTACGGTTATCCGATCGTGTCGAACGGCGACCATTACGATGGCCGCGACATTCCAGATCATGATACGCGTCCTGAATTCGCCGCACCGGCCATTACTTGGACCCCGGTCATTTCGCCGTCGAGCTTGATTTTCTACAGCGGTAGCGAGTTCCCCGACTGGCGGGGCAACGCATTCATAGGCGGGTTGTCTTCGCAAGCACTCGTGCGAGTAGAGTTCGACGGGGAGTCCGCCCGTGAGGCGCAGCGATTTCCCATGGGGCGCCGCATTCGCGCCGTCGAGCAAGCGCCGGATGGATCGATTTGGCTGCTCGAGGACGGGCGCAGGGGAAATGGATACCTGCTTCGACTTACCGGGCCGACAAATTGACCGATAAGCTTAGATTTCGGCAACGCCGCCGCCGCTTGCTTGGATGCGCCGGGGTGGCGTAGGCTGAGCGTTCCTTGGATATAAGAAGAGGCGTCATGTCCCATCCAAAGCTCACCCGTCGAAGCACGCTGGGTGTCGCGATGGCCGGCGCAGTGGCTGCACTTCTCAAACCTTTCCAGGCCCGCGCCGCGGATGCCGTCAATGTTCGCCGCGGTTATGCCAAAGCCCGCTTCGGGCAGATGCACTACCGTATCGCTCAACCGGCGAACGTCACTGAACCGCCGCTGCTGTGCCTGCACTCCAGCCCCAACTCGGGACGGATCTACGAAACGTTCCTCGGCGAGATGGGCAAGGATCGCGTTGCCATCGCGGTGGACACACCGGGCTTCGGCGATTCGGATGCGCCGCCTTCCGTGCCGGATATTGCGGACTACGCGCACGCCATGGGCGATGTGTTGGATGCGATGGGATTGGAAGCGGTGGATTTGATCGGTTATCACACCGGGTCGATGATCGGCGCGGAGCTGGCAATCCAACGCCCGGCGCAGGTTCGGCGCGTCATCATGATCGCCGCGCCGGTGTTTACGCAAAGTGAGTTGGCCGAGCTGCGAGCGCACTTTGCGCCGGTTCAACTGACCGCTGACGGGTCCCACCTCGTGCCCCCGTGGACCGAACACGTCCGTTGGGCGATGCCCGGTTGGACACTGGACCATGTCGCGACCCAGTTCCCCGACGCCTTGCGCCGGCCGGCCGTTTCCTGGTGGGGTCACAACGCGGCATTCACCTATTCGTTGGCGGACAAGTTACCCAGCGTCCGGCAGCCGCTACTCGTGCTCAACCCGGAAGACGATTTGTACACGCAGACCCGGCGGGCGAAAAGTTTGATTAGCAATGGGCGGTTTAAGGAATTGCCCGGCTGGGGGCATGGGTTTTTGGATATCCATACCCAACAAGCGGCCGACATCGTGCGCGATTTTCTGAGCGCGGAAGGTTAGGGGAATGAGCGCAGCTACCGTAGAGCGACAATATGTCGACAGCCGTTTCGGTCAGAGCCATTTGTACCGGGCGGGGCCGCTCGAAGACAGTGGGCAACCGCCCTTGCTGTGTTTTCACATGAGCCCTTGGGCGGCCGTCTACTATGAACCGTTGTTAGCCGAGATGGGGCGGGATCGTCTCGCGATCGCCATAGACACCCCGGGATTCGGCAACTCCGACGCGCCCCAGGCCACACCCACGATCGGTGACTATGCCGCGGCCATGGGTGACGTGGTGGATGCCTTGGGTATCGAGCGGCTTAACGTATTGGGCGATCACACCGGCTCGAAAGTCGCGTTGGAGCTTGCCCGCCAGCGGCCGAAGCAAGTGCAGCGGGTCATCATGCTGTCGTTGGCCGTCTGGACCGACGATGAAATTGCCCATCGCACCGAAGAGGGTCCCCACGAGGTTAACGAGGACGGTGCTCATCTGGTGTCGTCCTGGGCCGGGATGGTGAAATTGAGTATGCCCGAGCGATCCATGGATCGCTTGGGCGAGATTTTCTACGCGCGGCATTTGCATCACAAGACCGCCCATTGGGGTCATGTGGCCGCCGCCGGTTACCGTGCGAAGGATGCGTTGGCTGAAGTAAAGCAACCGATCATGATCCTGAATCCGGAAGATGATTTGTATCGCATCACCCCGCGGGCAAAGCCCTTCCTCAACCATCCGGATAGCCATATTCGCGACCTGCCGGGTTGGGGCTACGGGTTTCTCGAAGTGAAAGTCGCCGAGGTTGCGGCGATGGCTCGGGAATTTCTCGACCAGCCCGTCTAACCCGTTAGAATGGTGTTATATGCTGAGGCATAGCATGACCATAGACCATGTTGCCTCGTAGAAATTCTGGAAGAACAATCAATAAACACCTCCTTTGTGCTAAATCATCAGAAAAAGATATCGTTAAGTTAGTCGGGAGGCGTTTTAGACCGCTGCCATGAGCCTCAATCTGACGCTGGATCACATCAACATCCGCACGGCCAACTTGGTGGCGATGTTGGCCTTCTACGCGGCTGTGATGGAGCTGAAACCAGGCCCGCGGCCCCATTTCGGAGGGGCAGGCGGCGCCTGGCTCTATGCGGACGAGAACATGACCGACAGCTTAAAGTCGGTGCGCGCCGATTACCGGGCAGCGTGGGTCCACTTCATCGAAGTGCCGTCCACCGAGCGAGACCACGGCAACCTGCAGATTGAGCACTTTGCCTTTACCGCCACGGGCATGGATCTATTTCTGCAACGCCTGGATGACCAGAACTGTGCCTATGATCTCGTGGACATGCCTGATGTGGATCTGGTTCAGGTTAACTTCCGCGATCCGGATGGCAACCACATTCACGTCGATTTTCCGTTGTCCGAAAAGCCGCGCTGAGCGGGGGCTCGCGTCACCGACGTGCCGGGGCAAGCATACTGTGTTTCGATAGTTTGGATTGGGGGGACTAACCATGCGGTACTTTCTTGCGCTTATCTTGCTCTGCTCCTGCACTACGTCCGCTCAGGAGGCGCTCCCCATGGATCCTAACGCCCGGGACATCCTGATCCTCACGGACTGGTTCGAGGGCGACTTCGACAACGAGGAACAGCGTTGGTTCTACACCCGCAATGGCGGCGAGGGCGAGCCGCCCCATCGCCGCATACATGCCAGCCACAAGCGCCTCCACCTCCCGCAGATCGGCGAGCATGTCTTCCACATCCAGCATTACCTGGACAACGACCCCAGCAACGTGATGCGGCAGCGCATCGGCATCTTTATTTCCGAGCCTGAGGAGAACGCCATCCGCATGCGGCAGGGGTTCTACAAGGACAACGAGCGGGCGCGGGATGCCCACCTGGATCCGTCGAAATTGGCGGGGCTGACCAGGGATGACATTTTTTTCATCGAGGGTTGCGACGTGTTCTGGGTGCGGGATGCCGATCAGTATGTGGCCAACATGAAACCGAAGGCGTGTGCGTTCGGCGAGGGGGATCTGTACCGCTACTCCGTGCACAGATGGACCCTGTCGGCCACGAAGCTCTGGCTCGTGGACTCCTCGTTCCTGATGTCCGACGACAGCATGCACATCGGCATGCCCGTGGATCAGCCATTCCGAATGCGCCGCGCCAAGATGTTCGAATGCGATGTCACCTTCCGCAACGAGGACGGCAGTACGGCGCGGTCGATTAGCGGCATTCGCCTGCACAGCCAGGGCGGCTTGGTATGGTTCGAGCCTGACGACAACGGCGACGTGTATGGGATCCGCATGCGCGACAAGGAGTACCCGTTCTATAGCGAACGGCCTGACTTCCTGTTGTTCTCTATGCAGAAAAAGGGTCAGGTGCGAATGGCCGGTTATGCCTTGACCGATGTGGATGCGCGCCGGGTGGGCTTCAACCTGGGTTGGGCTTTAGGGCATTGTCACAGGGAAGGTTATAACTTTCGTGAGCCGCTTCTGACCCTCCACTAATTGATCCAGCAAGGAAGTTCGGGAGTCGATCAACCATTAGGCTCAAGACCTCGCCACCATGCGTCTTGTGAAATCCCAAGACGTCACCCATTGCGGTTTGATGGTAATCGCGACTTCCGATTTACTGCGTGACCGGAGCCAATTGGCGAATTCACCGCTATTGCTGTGCAAGTATCGCTTTATCAGTTTTTCCAGCACATCTGGTCCTTGTTTGGCTGAAAGGCTGACGAACCCCTGTCCGCGCACGCCACAGTAGGGCATCAGATCGCCCGCGACCTCAAATCCGCAGCGCGGATCGTTTTCGAGTAGCGCCACGATCTTTGCGTTAACTTGCGTCGAGCACTGGATGGTGCGGCCGTTAAACAAGTACCAAAGCGAGCAGATCAACGGCACGCCTCGGCCATTTAGGCATGCGAGTCGAATCGGGATCTCCGTATCGCGCAGGTAAATTTGAATTTGGTCGGCCGACCAGGCGCTACTTTCCCGAATCAATGATGAGTCCATCGCGTTCTCCCGTCGCGGTCGGATTTTTGTCCATTCATTAAGATAACATTGGCTTGCGTGCTACGCTGGAGGATATGGCCAGCGGGGCTATAGGTTGTTACCTAGCGACGGCGTCAACCACCGTACAGCCAACTAATGCGATTGAGGCGAGCCTTGAAAGGGAATTCTTGTATCACTGAAAGGATGCGGCGGTCGGGCCCTCGGGGCGATCGATCGCCTTCGTTAGTGCTGATCTGGATCATCGCTTTCGCCAGCTTCAGTCAGTCCGTTGGTGCTGCTGACTCTTTTGAAATCACAGAGATCGCTACGCGTGGCCGGGTTGTCGCTGCGCATTTTGCCGACTTTGACGGCGACGAGCGCCAAGATCTCATGGTGACCACTCTGGAAGGGCGGCCACCGTCGGAGGCTCGTAATCTCAACATTTATCTTCAGAAAGCCGGCGGTTCTTTCGCTGCATCGCCAAATCACAGCGTTCCGATTCCCCGCTGGAGCGCTGTGTATGACGTAGCGGATCTAAAAGACACACTCGGGGATGAATTGATCTTGCTGCGCCCCAATGGCGTCACGATTCTTTCTGTGGCGGATGCGGTGCCCAGCCAGTGGGATTTTCCGGTAGATGGGCCGAGCACCGTGGGTGCTGCCGACGACGAACGTGGTTTCGAGCGAGTTCAGATGGTATATCGTGACTTCGGTGACGTGCCTTGGATACTCGTCCCTCAGATTGGCGAATTGTCGGCTTTGACCGCCGACGGCACGGTGCAGGCCCGTATAGAAGTCGGGCGGCGAGCGAACTTCTTCGTGGCCAATAGCGCCGAACTCCTTTCGCTGGAAAGCGATATCCAGCTTTTCCTGGATGTCCCCAAGGTCAGCGTGGGCGACGTGGATGGCGATGGATTGGCCGATATCGTCGCCGCCACGCGGCATGAAATCCGCGTTTTCCTGCGCGGCCGCAAGGGCGGTTTTGCCGCCCAACCTAGCCAGGTGATCCCCCTCGAGCTGATTAGCGACCGTGACCATACGCGGGGTTCGGGTAGCGTAGTGGCGATGGCGCAGGATATCGACGGCAGCGGCCGGCTTGATTTGATGCTGACCCATGTCGAAGGCAGTTTCACCGACACGGTGACCACGACCTATATCTATCGCAACCGGGACGGCGGCTGGAACATGGCGGAACCCGACCAGCGTTTCGTCAGCAAGGGCACGCTCAGCTCGGATATTCTCCTGGACCTCGACCAGGATAGGGCGCTGGAACTCGTGCGAGTGCAGCTGAAATTTAGTGTACTCGAAGTCGTCGAGCTGCTGCTCACACGGAAGCTGGACGTCGAAATCGACATTCATCGACTCGAGCAGGATGGACGGTTCGGTGAGAAACCTTGGTCGAGAAAGAAGCTCAACACCGCGGTCAGTTTCGACACGTTTCGGCCCAAGGGTTTCATGCCCACGGGCAGCGTCGATCTAAACGCGGATGGCCTGCTGGACTTCGTCACTTCGGCCAACGGCAAGGGTATCGAAGTCTACCTCGGCGGTAGCGACGGGCCGTTCTCGAAACGGACGGCAATACAGAAATTCCCCAGCGCGGGCATTATCAGCTTTAGCGATTTCGATGCCGACGGCTTGCCTGATTTCGTGCTTTTCGACCCGCAGTCACTCGATTCGGTGGTGCGAATCGGCCGGAGTAAGTTGGCGGATCGGTGACGGCCCGTCGTTAGCCGGTGCTGCCGGCCCGCTTCCTGTCGATGTGTTCGCGGAAATGCTGGTAATAGAATTTCTGGTTGTCTTTGTCGTCGAGGGTTGGCGCTTGCAGAAATTCCGGGGAGTTTTTTTCCAGCCAACTCAAGAAAGGCTGCGGAACCTCCGTGACACTGGCGAGTTTCTTGCCACGGCTCGGAACGATGACGCCGCCGGCCCAGGCGCCCATTTCCATCCAGGGTAACCATTGGCGGACCCCGGTATGCGAAACGGTGACCGGCACGGAGCTGAGGTCCAT
>JAHEKG010000283.1:0-1717 GCA_024638475.1 Rhodospirillales bacterium
CACGCTACCGTCAGCCTTCGCCAACGCAAACCAATCATCGGTGTCCTCGACGAGCAGGCCATCCTCGAACACGACATCGCGTACGACGAAACAGACAACGTCGTCGATCAGCTTGGTTTCATCGAGCACTTCAATCTCGATATCCTCGTCGCCGCCATAGGTCCACTGGTGCCCGACACCCATTGGGAAATAGCGGTTCGGTGTTGTGAGCGCACTCAGACTGGTATCGAAATCTTCCGGCTCGAAGCGCGGATCGAATGGCGCTTCGCCGATGTCAGCGCAGACATCTTGGCGGGCCACGAACTGGTCTCCGCAAAGCTCCCGTGCCTCCCTGAAGTCTGCCAGAGATTCCGTGAGGCATTCGCGTTTCTCGTCGTTTTCCTTTTCGTTGTAGCATTTCGCCTTTTCGACAAAAAGATCATCGCGGGTCTCTGCACGGCAGGCCACGTGCATAAGGCGGCTGGTCTTGGAACATGCGCCGGCGTGCCCGGCGAAGGCCAGGGGCGATAGGCCAATAGCGACCAATACGGTGGCTACTGAGGGAATCAGCAGTTTTTGCTTTGTCATTATTCCTGGCTCCTAATCGGGAAGTTGCACATTCTTGACGCGGCCGAGCCGCAAATCCTTCGTCATGATTGTCGCCAAACTGCATTATGCTAATCGGCAACGGGGCGGGAGGTGGATATGAAACAGATAGCCGCTAGTCAAACTCTGGCTACCGCAGCAGCGCAAACTCAATGGTCGGACTTGCCGGAACGGATTCGGGACCGCAGTGCCGACTTGTTTCTCGATACCTTAGCGGTTTGGTCCGCGGGGCTTGGTCACGCCTCCTATGCGGCCTTTGCCGAGTCGATGGTTCGGGAAAACGGTTGTGCCTCGGTGCCCGGTTGTCCACACGGCGTGCCGGTAACCAACGCGATACAAATCAACGCCGGCGCGACAACTGTATTGCAATACCAAGACGGGCATCGGCTGGGCCGCGGCCACCCGGTCAGTCATATCGCCCCGACGCTGCTGGCCCTGGCGGAGGAAACAGAGGCAGCGGCTAATGACGTGTTTGCCGCCCTGATTGCAGGCTACGAAGTGGGCGCCCGAATCGGCCTGGCCATGGGAGGGCTCGACCCGGCGTTGCACGATACCGGCACGTGGAGTTGTATCGCCACAGCCGTTGCGGCAGCCCATCTCTTGGACGGCACCGAGCCCGTGCTCGCAGCCGCCATAGAATCGGCGGCTGCCACCGCCCTGATGCCGTATCGTGATCTGCCCATTGCGGGTGCCACGGCCCATCATCTATATGTTGGCCTAGGCGCAACAACAGGCTTGATCGCGGCGCGCGCCAGCATCGCCGGACTTAAGCCTTTGGCGGGGACAGTAGAAACGTTTTTCATGCCCCGCGCTGGAGCCGATTCGCAGTTGGCGCTACTGACGGACGGTATTGGCAACGAAGGGCAATGGTCGGCGTATGAAATCGATAACGCCTATTTCAAAGTCCACCCGACCTGCGCACATCTCCATGGGGCAAACGACGCCCTAGCCTCGTTGATGCGCACCGGCGCGGTCGTTGCCGCCGATGTCGAAAGCATAGAGATCGCCACCTATGGGACCGGTCTCGCCTTCGATAACCCCTCCCCCGCCAACGACCTAGCCGCACGCTTCAGTCAAGCGGCCAGTGCGGCGATTACGCTGTGCTTCGGGAAGCTCGATGAAACCACGCTAA
>JAHEKG010000283.1:1727-4593 GCA_024638475.1 Rhodospirillales bacterium
CTCCCACAATCCGGCGCTGGATGCCCAGTATCCACAAGGCCGGCCCGCCCGGGTCACCCTGCACTGCAAGGACGGCAGGGCGCTCGCCGAGACGGTCGTGCACGCGTTGGGCGATCACACCAACCCGGCGCCGCCTGCGCTTCTCAGGGAAAAAGCGCAACGCCTCTTGGCGGTTCGCTTCGGCAACGACAATGCGCAGCAGGTCGTTGCAGCGTTCGACGCCTACCGGAGCGGGGACTCAATCAGTGGTTTGAGCGACGCGCTCAGGAAGCCCGGCCGTCTCTAGTAACCGAGGTCACGCAGCACAATGTTCGGCATGACGCCATCGTCCCAGTCGGCGGAACGCATTCCCGTGCGGACGATGACGAGGTCAGCGGAAGGAATGATATAGACCCGCTGGCCGCCACCGCCATCGAAAAATACGACATCGTCCACCAGGAACGGCTTGGCCTGCTTGACGCCTACGGGGGTATTCGTGTTGTAGAAGCGTTCCGTCACGTGCGGGCTGCCGATCCATAGGTGTAAGCCGTATTTTGGATTGCCGGGTGACGGCGAGGCCATCTGTTTCAGCCACTCGGCCGGAATGACTTGTTCGCCGTCCACGACACCGTCTTGCTTGATCGCCAACCCGAGCCTCAGCCAATCCCTCGGCCGGGCCTGAAAGAACGAATACGCTTTGGGCATACCACCCTCCCGATCCATCCACAGCCGGGCCGGTTTTGCCCCGAGCGGCTGCCAGAGTTTCTCTGAGACAAAATCCGCGTAGCTGCGTCCCGTGGACCGCTGGAGAATCAGCATCAACAGTTGGGAATTGGCGCTATTGTAAAAAAAATTCCCGGGCTGGGCCTGCAGACCGAAACGCAGCAGCGCCGCTTCCATGTCCGACCCAATGAATAGTCTTAACGCCTTGTTATAAGGGTTTTGCCACTGTGAGAAATTGAATCGATAGTGCTCCAGCCCGCTAGCCATTTGGAGTACGTCACGCACCGTCATCGCTTCGCGATCCGAACCCACCCACTCCGATATATAACGCGTCACTGGCTCGTCCAATGAGCGGATCGATCCCTCGGCGACGGCGAAACCGATCATCAAGCCGAGCACGGACTTGGCCATGGAGTAGGTTTCCGTGACATCGTCGGGACCGAACCCTCGCCAATAGGTTTCCAACTGGATACCGGGCCCTTGGTGAACCAACAATGCGAAAGAATCGACACGCTCGGCGTAGGCGGTCAATTGGGCAATGGCTTCAGCCGATAGCACCCCGGCAGCCGGTGGCACGGATACCAACTCACGCTCAAAGTTGCCCGCCACGGCCGCCGTGGGTTCGATCCAGGCCGGATAACTCACGGGCGTCTGCTGACGAATCGTGACCCAGCGCGACCAGAAGGTCCAATCCAGGGCCAGGATAATCGTACAGGCCAACACCACCGCGCCGATAAACCATTGCATGGTCTTCACGATGACGGTCTACCGCTATCGCGTTCAATGCCGCGGATGATCGTATTGGGGAGGAAAGCGTTGTCCCATTCGGGTGCGGGCGGTGCTGGCCGAAATCCGGTACGCACAATAACCAACTGCTCCGACGGTAAGATATACACGACACGCCCCTCCGCACCATCGAACATGAACAGATCCTCGGCGAGGAAGGGTTCGGAATTGTATGCGCCGGGATTGGGCACCTGATTGATGGGTGATTCCGGACGATGATAAAGCCGGCGCTCGACGTAGGGCGTGCCCAGCCAGATCATGAGGCCGAAGTGCGCCTTATTAGGGGACGGGGTGAGCATTTCATCCAGCCAGCCATCGGGCAGCAGTTCAGCCCCGTTCCAACGCCCACTATTCAATAGCCACAAACCGAACCGCAGCCAGGTTTCCGGCGGAAGCATCAGGCAACAACCACCGTGGGGCATGCCGCCCTCGCGGTTGACCCAGATGAAACCACCGCGGGCTTCGAGGGGCTTAATCAAAGCCTCGGAAAGATATTCGCCATAGCGTTTCCCCGTCGCGCCTTGGATAAGGTGTGGCATAACGTCGGCCGTTGTGTCGCTGTAATCGTATTCCGTGCCGGGCACGAAGGACATGGGGATTTCCTCGAGTAACACCTCATCCCAATGGGGATCGAGATAACGACGGGAACTCAATCCGAACGGCGCTCGGTCGCGGATGCTAAACCAGCGGAGGCCGCTGGACATGCGCAGAACGTCTCGGATGGTTATCGCGGCTTGTGGTTTACCTTGCCAGGCACGAATGTATCGGGCCACCGAATCGTCCAACGACCCAATGTAGCCGTCCTTTATCGCCCGAGCGATGAGCAAACCACCGAGCATCTTGTGCATGCTGCGAGAATTGACGACGTCATCCGGCCCTAATCCCATCCAATACTCGGCAAGCTGCAGGCCACCCCGATGCCAAATCAAGAGGCTTTCGGAGCGGCTTCTAGCGGCGTAGTCCCGGGCCGCATCCAAGGCTTCGTCGCTCACCGTACGCCGCTCCGCCGGAACGAGTTCAAAAAAACCGGTGTGGCCTCCCGCAATGGGCTCGGTCGGTTGGTACCAGCGGTAACCATTCGGCTGATTCGTTCGGGTCTGGGTATAGTGGCGCTCGATCAAGACCCGATTCGACCAGGCAAACACAGCAGCGCCGACGCCGATCAAGACGGCAACTACAGCAAGAAACGGCTTGATCCTCCGGGCCACGGCTCAACCTCGACATTGGTTAGTCGCCGATCATTATTGCACCAAAGGTCAGCCCGGAATCCACGGAAAGTGATCATCGTCACGGCGCCCCCTGGAATAACAGGTCCAATCCGCCGATTGGTCCGTATCGCCCGCGGCATCTCCCGCGGGGTACCGACATCGGCCCCCGC
>JAHEKG010000284.1 GCA_024638475.1 Rhodospirillales bacterium
AGACTCAATGTCTGAACGACGCTTTCATCGGCCAGATTCCACAACGAAACTTCCGGTAGTCCCGTTGCCAGATGATTGCCACCGGTTTCGGCGGGCGCGAGAGCCATTTGCGTTATGTCTTACTCTTACGCGGCGGCTGCGCGGGCCCGTGCCGTCGTCCGGCCAAAGGTCGAGGGCAAGCAGCTCGCCGATGGAGTTTGGCTTGCCATACCCGATCCCACGGACGCCACCTACACGATGATTGTCGAACAAGCCAACGGCATCGTTATCGTGGAAGCGGGATTCGATGATCTAAAGGGCGAAGCGATTATCGACTGGATTGCCGCTAAGTTCCCGGGTAAGCCGATTACCCACGCGATCATGTCTCACAATCATGCCGACCATGCCGTCGGCGTCAGGCCCTACGCGGCAGCCGGCGCGACGGTCGTCGCCCACGAGGCGGCGGTTGGGTTTTACGAAGCGCTCATCAATCGTCCAGCCTCGAAGATTCTCCTCGACGCGCTGGATCGGAATCCCGTTACCGCCAAGGTGCAAGGGGTACCCGCGGATGCGCCTTTTCGCATCGAAGATGAAGATCATCCCGTGGTGGTCTATCCGGTTTACAACCGCCATACCTCGGACATGGTCATCGCCGACGTCGAGAAGGACGGCATTCTATATCTGGGGGATTTGTACATCGGCGCGTTAGCCCGCATGTTGAAAAGAGGTGAACGGCGCTCGCCAAGCGGCGAGCCTGTGTTTTCGGCCGTCGAACTCGATGCCGCCATGCAGCTCTACGGCATCGATGCCACGCTGCTGGTCGGTTCCCACGACGCCGACCCGGTTAGTCTTGCCGACTTTAACTACTATTTGGGTAAGTCGGAGTAATCCAGCAGCGTGGCGGCGATGCGTAAAGGCTATGCGGATACCCCGATGGGTCAGGTGCATTACCAGACGGGCGGCAGTGGCACGCCCTTGCTGCTGCTGCACATGACCCCGCAGTCGTCGCATCAATTCGATCATGCTTTCGAACCGCTGCTTGCGGCAGGGATCCGGCCCATCGCCCCGGACATCCCCGGTTACGGCGCCTCCGACACGCCCAGCGAACCACCATCGATCGAGGAATACGCAGCGGTGTTGCCCCACGTGCTTGATCACTTGGCAGTGGACCGGGTCGCGGTCGCCGGCCATCACACCGGGGCCTCGATTGGCTGCGAACTCGCCAACGCATTCCCGGACCGGGTCAGCCGGGTCGTATTGCACGGTGTGCCCTGGTACACGGAGGAAGAACGTGAACAACGGCTAGCGAATCTGCATGTCGACGCGACCTTGAAGGAAGACGGTTCGCATTTAACCGATCGCTGGAACTGGATTTGGGGGCGGGTTGGGGGCCGGGCCAGTATGGAGGCTTGCCACATGGGGACGGTTGAAGCCTTTGTTAACGGTGAGGAGGAATGGTATTGCCACCAAGCCGGGTTTCGTTACGACATGGGCGCGGCCTTGAAGAGATTGCGGCAGCCGACGCTGGTGATCACCAATACAGGGGATCCACTGCACTATGTGGTGGCCGGCCTACGTGAATTGCGTCCCGACTTCGAGTATCGCGAGCTAGAGGGCGGCACCGTGTTCATGATTTGGGACGAGGGGCAACGGTGGGCGAGCGCCATTGCTGATTTCGTCAAGGGTTAGCATGGACTTCAACCTTCCCGAAGAGACTCTGATTCTGCAAGACACCGTGCGGCGGTTTGTCGACAATGAATTGATGCCGCTGGAACAACAGCTTCCGGAGCGGTCGAACTCCTTCGATCTGCCCCCAGAGATATTTCAACCTTTGGCCGACAAGCTGGAGAAACTAGGACTGCGGGGTTTGGACGTTCCTGAGGATGTTGGCGGTGCGGGCCTTGGACCACTAGATAACTGTGTGATCACCGAGCAGGTGCATCGCTGTACCGCGGGAAGGAGTGTGTTTGCCAGCCGCTTTGCCCACATGCTCTACGAACTCGGTAACGCCCAGCAGCGTGACAAGTATCTCATCCCAACGGTGCGTGGGGATTTTCACGGTGCGAGCGCCTTCAGTGAACCCCAAGCCGCAGGCGACCTCGCGGGCATCAAGACCACCGTGGAAAAAACCGCCGACGGTTGGCTCATCAATGGCAGCAAGTGCTGGATCGCTCACGCGAAGACCGCCCGCTACATCTTGGTGCTGGCACGCCTCAAGGGTACCGAGCGCCACGACGGCATGACCTGGTTGATCGTCGATGCCGGCACGCCGGGCTTCACCGTCGGGCGGCAGCAAAACATCATCCACGGCGAATCGACCTACGAATTGTTCTTTGAGAACTGCCTAGTACCGGATAGCCAACTATTGGGCGAGCCCGGGCAGGGTTGGGGTGCCGGCACCGCTTATCTATATGCCAGCCGAATTCAAATTGCCGGGCGCGCACTAGGAATAGCCGATCGTTGCTTAGAGTTGGCCACCGAGTACGCTCAACAACGGCGTACGTTCGGTAAACCGCTAGCGACGCGCCAGGCGATCCAATGGATGTTGGCGGATTCCGCCATGGAGCTGCATGCCGCCCGGCTCATGGTCTACGAAGCGGCATGGCGCGCTCAAGCCGGCGAGTCGGTCATTCCGCAGACGGCCATGATCAAGGTGGTGGCCACCGAGATGGCAGGCCGAGTCGTCGATCGTGCGGTGCAGATTCACGGTGCCGCCGGCGTATCCGATGAAACCGTCCTCGAACGTTGTTATCGCGACGTTAGGCCTATGCGCATCTACGAGGGTTCGTCCGAAGCTATGCGCAGCGTCGTCGCCCGAAGTTTGTTGCAGTAGGCTCATGCGCGTACTCACCCTGTTGCTGTCATTGGTGCTGGTTAGTGGCTGCGCTGACTCTAAAGACGCGCAGGCAGAGTTCAGAGATTGCGCTAGCTGCCCGCTAATGAGCGTCATTCCGGCGGGCGCGTTTACCATGGGCTCGCCCGATGCCGCCGGTGACCGGCGTGGCGACGAGGGGCCGGCGCATCAGGTGCGCTTCGCCGCGGGGTTCGCCATCGGCAAATTCGAGCTGACCCGGGGTGAATACGCCGAGTTCGTCAAGGCCGGTGGGCACCGCAAGCAAGACGGCTGTTATTACCGGACCGGTTTGGTGCCGGAGAAACACCCGGCGTTTGATTGGCGCGACCCCGGTTATCCACAAACGGACGAACATCCCGTGGTGTGTGTCAGCCGCACCGATGCGCTGGACTATGTGGCCTGGTTGAGTGGTAAGACCGGCGCCGACTACCGGTTGGTGAATGAAGCCCAGTGGGAATACGTCGCCCGCGCAGGCACCGACGGCGAGCGGCCTTGGGGCGACGCCGCCGACGATGGCTGCCGCTATGCCAACGGCGCGGACTTGACGGGGGAAACCGACTTGGCCGGCTGGAAAGTGGCCAATTGCGAAGACGGCTATACCTACACGGCGCCCGTGGGTTCCTTCAGACCGAATGCCTTTGGCGTTCATGACATGCTCGGTAACGTGGCCGAGTGGGTCGCCGATTGCTGGAACGAAACCTATGCAGGTGCGCCCCAGGACGGTAGCGCCTGGATGACGGGAGATTGCACCCGACCGATACTCCGCGGCGCCTCGTGGCACGACGATCCGAAGTTCCTGCGCGCGGCGAATCGGTATGGTTTTTACGCGGCCGGCCCCGATAGCGCGAACGCCCGCTACCGTAATTTCGGGTTTCGGGTGGCAAGGTCGTTAGACTCGGCGCCACGCCAATGACGGCCCCCAACGATGTGGGACCCTATGCGTCGCTGCGCGACTATCTCGCCATGCTGGACGGACGAGGTTGGCTGGTGCGTATTCCCGAAGTCGACCAGGACGCCTTTGAGGCGACCGGCTTGATGTATCGGCTGATAGAAGCGCTCGGTTGGACCGGTGCGCCCGCGCTGCTATTCGAGCGACTGAAAATCGACGGGCGCTGGCTAGAAGGCCCAGTGATTGCCAATTTATACGGGCGCTGGGAATACGACGCGCTCTCATTCGGCGTGCCCATCGCTGGCCAAACTCAGCGCGAGGCGTTCCGCATGGCTCTGGCTAAGCTGGCCGACCTGGCGGGAGACGATGGTCAGTGGCAGACCATTGAGCCGCGAAAGGTCACAACCGACCTGGCACCCTGCAAGCAAGTGTTACAAAAGGGCGAGGATATCAATCTCCTCGACTTGCCTTTCATCCAATCCAATCCCGCCGACGGCGGCCGTTACATCAATACCGGCAGCGTGGTGCTCGAACATCCCACCTACGGCCGCAACATCGGTACCTACCGCTGCCAGATCAAGGGTCCCCGGAAAATAGCCATTAACCCGCAGCCCGGCCAACACGGCTGGACGTTCTTGATGGACTTGAAAGAGCGCGGCGAGTTGTTTGCCAATGCAGCTGTCGTCTTGGGTGCGGATCCGGTGGTGTATGCGATGAGCAGCTCGAAAGCCGCCCGCCTGGGTCAGGATGAACTCGCCGTGGCGGGCGGTTTCCTCGGCAAAGCGGTGGACGTGGTGAAATGCGAAACCAGCGATATTCTCGTTCCGGCTAATGCCGAAATCGTCATCGAG
>JAHEKG010000285.1 GCA_024638475.1 Rhodospirillales bacterium
ACCGCGCCATCGAAGCAGCGTTACGGCGCAGGGGTATCGACGGCATTACCCGCGCGCTGCTGCCGGACGATCCGGAAATACTCTGCAAGGAAATCGCGGCGCTGCATGGCAACCACGACGTCGTCATCCTGAGTGGCGGCGTGTCGATGGGAAAGTACGACTATGTGCCACGGGTGTTGGCAGAACTCGACGCCGACGTGGTCTTCCACAAGGTTCGCCAACGGCCCGGTCTGCCCATGTGGTTCGGCAAGAGCGCAGCGGGTAAGCCGATCTTCGCGCTGCCGGGCAATCCCGTGTCCACGCTGGTCTGCTTGGTCCGCTACGTCATCCCCGCGCTAAGCCGCGCGATGGGCCAACTGGAACTCACCGAAGAACGGGTTCAATTGGAGACCAGTGTGGAGTTTGAGCCCAACCTCGCCTATCTCTTGCCCGTTAACTTGGTGCACGACAGCATGGGTCAGTGCCTGGCGCGGCCGCAGCCAACCAACACGTCGGGCGATTTGGCGGGGCTTGCCGGCACGGATGGCTTTATCGAACTATCCCGGGGGCCCGAACTGTACCCTCGGGGCTTTTCCGCTGGTAGCCGGCCGGTGTTCGTCAGCAACCCTGGGCGTGTAAAATTGCAATCTAACGGCTAGCCACTGATCGTTTCCACGGAGCATTACATGCGACTACTCTATACGCCGAACCCGGAATACATTCACAAAGTGCTCGTGGTCGCACAGGAGGCCGGCGTACTCGATCGGATCGAGTTCGAACGCCAGGTGCCGTTCGCTGAGGATACCTCGATCCAACATCACAATCCGCTGGGCAAGGTGCCCGCAATGATTCTGGATAATGGCGAACCGCTGTACGGAGGGCTGGTGATTTGCGAATACCTGGACTCGCTCTCAACAACCGGCCGGAGAGTCTTCCCCCAAGACGACTCGCGCTGGCTTGCGCTGCGGCAAATGGTATTGGGCGACGGCATGTTCGACGCCACGACCAACATGCGCGTCGAGAGCTGGCGCGGTCCAGAAGCATGGCACGCCGATTATCTGTCCCGTGAGCGCGCCAAGATCATGCGCTGCCTGGAAACGATGGATCGGGACGCGGCCGGTTTCTCCAGCGAAGATTTTCACATCGGTCATATTTGTTTCGCCGGCGGGTTGAGTTATTTGGATCTGCGTAATCCCGTCAGGGACGTCGCCCTGGAACCCGGCGATGCGGATTTCGTGTGGCAAACGCGCTGGCCAAGACTGGCCGCGTGGTACGAATCGATCCTGACCCGGCCGTCCATCGCTAACCGGCTGGCTTAGCCCCGTATCGTGGCCAGGGATCGCACGGCGGGTCCAGCGGGCGGCCGCGGCCAAGTACGCCGCACAGTGAACCGCCGGCGGCCACCCCGCGCGGCGTCAATCTGCAGCATCATATAGTGTTAGCTGTCAGCACCAACGAGATGACAGATGAAATCCGAAGACATTGCCCTCATGCCCCAAGCGGAACACCCAATGCTGCCGGTACCGAATGCGAGCGAGCGCTCGCGGCAGGATTTCGTGCGCAGCTTTAAGGCCGTCCTGCAAAGTGACGTCGAACCGGGCCTGGAGAAGCTTTACCACGCTAAAATCAAACCCGAGTATGTCCGCGTCCATGGCAAGGAACCCGACGACCGCCGGGAGATTCGCCAAGCCATTATCAAGGACCCGTATTTCCATGCGTTCGGTTCGCTGACCCGAGTGAGTCAGGAGCTGCAGTGGGATACGGTACTCGACAGCGTCGAGCGCCAGCTCCCGGAATTGGAAGCGCGGGCCAAAATCCCAGATCCCAAGCTGGGCAGCCTGATTCTCGACCCAGACCTGCAGTTACCCCGCTACGTCACCGGTGTAGACATCCACTGCATGCCCGGCGGCTATACCCACGATGCCGGCGCCGACGATGTTACGGCGGGCGCGCTTTATGACCGCGGGGTGTTCGTCTACGCGATGGGCATGATGGGCGCTCACAACGAGGACATCGGGCAATCGACGTGCAACTATCTTCGGAAGCGGTTCCCCGACTTCAAACCGAAACGCATTCTCGATCTCGGTTGCACCGTCGGTCATAGCACCCTGCCCTATGTGGATGCTTATCCCGACGCGGAGGTTTACGCCATCGACGTCGGTGCCTCCTTACTGCGCTACGCCCACGCCCGCGCCGAACACATGGGCAAACGGGTCCATTTTTCGCAACAGAACGCCGAGCAAACCAACTTCCCAGACGGGTACTTCGATTTGATCGTGTCGCATATCCTGTTCCACGAAACCTCCAGCAAGGCCCTGCCGCGAATTCTCGCGGAAACGCGTCGGCTGCTCGCCCCCGGCGGCCTGGCGGCCCACGCCGACTTGCCGTCTTTCGGTGACCTGGAGGGCTACGGGCAGTTCATCCTCGACTGTGAAACGTATTACAACAACGAGCCCTTCTGGGGAGCGATGCTGGAAAAAGACCAGCAAGACGAGTGCGTCAAGGCAGGCTTCGCCCCCGAAGACGTGTTCGTCGAGTTTGCCCAGGTGGCGCTGTTCGAGGAAGAAGGGCGGGCGTTTAGGCCGGGTGAATTCGGTCCACCGGGCACGGGCTGGCAGGTGCTTATCAGCCGCGTCCCGAATGGCGTCGAGCAATAAGCATGGTCAAGAGCGTCAAACGCACGGTTAAGGGGCGCCGTCCCAAGTTCAACACCGACCCGGCGATCGATAATGTCCACGCCATGATGATGGCGCTGACGGCGGAGGTGACGGTGTTACATGACCGTCTCGATACCGTAGAACGCATCTGCGAGGCCAAGGACATCATGCTAACCGAGGAGATCGAAAATTTCGTGCCCGACAAGCAAACGCTAATTGCTCGCGAACAGTGGCGCCAACAATTGCTTAAACGCATGTTTTATTTGTTGCGGGAACAAGCCAACGACGAGGCCGAAGGCCACACGGACGTAAGTTATAACGCGTTCCTAGACGAGATTGCCTAAGCGATCCTGAGATTTACAAGGAACACCCTGCCGCATGTACGCGCAACGCGAAAGCGAGAAAATCACGCGCCATTTCGCTAATTTTGGCGATCGCCAACTCCACTTTCGGATCTCCGGCAACGGCCCCCCGCTGCTACTGCTCCACCAGAGCCCGACTTCTTCGGCAGAAATGGCCAGCCAGCTGGAGGCACTGTCCCAGGAATTCACGGTCATTGCACCAGACCTACCCGGCTATGGGCTGTCTGATCCGCTGCCAGTCAACGAGGCGAATATGGCCCCGTTCGCTGACGCGATCGTGGCATTCCTGGACCTCCTGGGATTGGAGCAAGTCTGCGCCTACGGCTTCCACACGGGCGCCATGTTGGCGGCGGAACTCGCCTATCGGCATCCGCAACGGCTGACCGCCGCGATCATCGACGGCTTGGTCGTCCTCACGGAGGAGGAACGGCGAGACTTCATGGCAAAATACTTCAAAAAAGCGCCACCGCAACCTGAAGGTGGCCACCTGCCGTTCCAATGGGCGCGCATCCGGGATCAGTTGCTGTTCTTCCCGTGGTACCGGAAAGAACATTCGGTGCGCATGGGCATCGACCTGCCACCGGCCGCGGCGCTGCAACCTTATGTGCTGGATCTGCTGCGCTCGCGCTCGAAGCTGGGCTATCGGGCCGCGTTCGCCTACCCGACGGCCGCGCGCTCGGCCAAATGGCAAATCCCGGTATTCTTGCTGAACTTCGCGGCGGATCCCATTTGTCACCATGTGGAGCGCGTCGATGCCTACCCCGATTGCGTCACGCGTGAAATTCTGCCGGACCCGGATACGCTGACGGCCAGGGCCACCGAAATCGCCCGGCGCCACGCGCCGCCGAGCGCGGACGTCCCGCGGCAGTCTACGGGCGACTGCACGTTGAGCGTGTTTCATGAAATGCTCACAACGCAATTTGGCAGCGTCCATCGCAGCCGTCGCGATGGCGACCCTGGCACCCATGCTTGGCTGATATTGCATGAACCCGGCAGCGCCGCCCGGCGTTGGGCCGAAATGCTGGCGCATTGGCCCGCCGGCGGCAGCGTCATCGCCATCGATCTTCAGGGCCATGGTGAAACCGGCAACATCCACGTCGACGACTTCAGCGCAGCGGTCCAGGCCGACGTGGTTGCCGCCGCGGCGGCCGACCTGACAGAGCCGGTCAATGTGATCGGTGTCGGGCTCAGCGCCAATATCGCCTTGGAATTCGCCCGGCGCCACCCGCAGCGAGTGGCCAGTACGACACTCTTAGAGCCCTGGCTGTTCGACAGCGCCGAACGGGCCGAATTGGAACGCCGCTACGCCCCTCCCTTTACCCCCCAGGACTATGGCCAGCACCTGCTGGAAGCCTGGTATTGGGTACGGGACGGGCAACTGTTCTGGCCCTGGTTCGATACCCGCGATGCGCGCAGTATTCGCGATTCCGAGCTCGATCCGGTGTGGCTGCATGACCGAACAGTGGAACTATTACAAAGTGCGGACCATCTTAGATCGGCCGTTTGGGCACTAATGGACTATGATCTTGAGGCTGCGCTCAAAACTCACGCAGGCCCCATGTGG
>JAHEKG010000286.1 GCA_024638475.1 Rhodospirillales bacterium
TCACTCGGCAGCGCCTCATGTCGCATCACCCTCACCCCCCGACGCGCGAGCTCGACGTGCTTAATGAGCCCATCTTCTGCTGTGTAGGCGAGTTGGTCGCCGGCCACCGCAACGCCTCCGGCGGAGCGGCCCAGATATTCGGCCTTGATCAAGCCATCGGCCGGTCGTTCGATCCACCAGAGCCCGCGATCGGCTGTGACCGCCGCGAACCCCATCGATCCGGTGATGAAGCGCTGGACCCCGGTAGACAGTTTTACGGAGCCGAGGGATCGACCCTGGCGCAGGTCGAGCAGGTTCACTACACCCTCCGCCTCGGCTAACGCGACGACTTCGCCCACCGCTCCCAAAGACCAGGTCGCTACCGGCACCCGCAACTCGATGGACGCGACAACTTGGCTATCTCCCGAGCGAATCAGCTGCAGCGTGTTGATCGCATCGCTGGAGCGCAGCACCGCCAAGTACTCACCGTCGGGCGAACGCCGGACCGCCAACACCGGCCCGACGACCTGACTGCGTAACGGCTCATTATTAGTCACGTCATCAGGCACATCGTAAATCGTCAGGCCATCCTCACAACAAGCGTAAATGCGCCGATCATCGGCGGCGAAACCAAAATCCGTCGGCGCACTGGAGACCGGATATTGTCCAACGATACTGCGCTGCTCCAGGTCCCAGTGGGTAATGGCGCCCGCCGATCCGGGGCGCGCGGGCGAAGCCAGCGCCCAGCGCCCGTCGGCGGATAACACGACGCTGATCTCATCGGTCTGTACCGGATTCGGAATAGCAAGGCCTTCCGCGGGCGCATCCACCAAGATTTCCCGATTCGACCTAGCGACCCCCCAACGCACGAGTTGACCCGTAGCCGTTCCTGTTGTGTCAGTCAGTGCCAGCCGCCAGATACCTTGCAGGTTTGCCGCCAACCGCGGCCTACTGAGAGCAAAACGCGCGACCGAGCGGTCTGGTGGGAATACCTGCCGCGATGTACTACCGTCCGGCAGGCGCAACGCCAAGGAGACTTCCTCCGGTACCGGATGATCAATCTCAACGAATAACTCGAGACCGGACGTCGGTAGCGGTTCGTCCACCAGCAACTCACGGCTCACCTGCAACACCTGCGTCGCCGTTAAGCGCAGTGGTTCGGGCATCACGCGGCTTTTGCTCGCCAGGTCGAAAACTTGCGCCCGCCTATCTTGATCAATCAAGGCAATGCGCTGCCGTTTCCAATCGGCCGCCATGGCCGTAGCCGGCCCATTGATCCCCAACGTCAGTTGCAATGACCGATAGTCCGGTTCCGCTAGCTCCTGGACCAGCGCTCGACCTGCACCGCTCGGAAGCGATTCGGACTCGAGCGCGAACAGCAACGCGGCGTCGCGATTCTCGGTGGCCATTGCCCCGACGGCCTTGCGATACCAGAACTCGGCCCGCAGCTGTTGGCCAATCCCCTCATTACCGGGGGTGGCCAACAGGGCTTGCTCGGCGGCTTCCATTTCGATAACTGTTGTCGCCAGCCGGCTACGCCGAACCATGACATCCGCCAACAGGTTATCTGCCAATCCACGGAACCCGGGGAGACGCGCCAGCTTGCGGTGCGCTTCAACGGCCACTTCGTAGTCCTGTGTCGCCGCCGCCAACGTCTCTACGTAGGGCCTCGGCAGAAATTGCGTGTACCAAACCGGCACTAGAATCGCCACGACGATCGCGGCCACGGTAAAACCCAAGACCTTCACATCAAAGGGCAGGACGCTGTTGACCCAGCGGCTGGTAAACACACTGGCATAAATCCGATTGCGAACCACCAGCACGCCGCCGCTTTCCAGAACCACCCCGGACAGCAGCAGCCGCTCCTTGATTGGCGCATTGCCGTCTACTTCAATCACTTGGCCCTTCTGCAACTTGCCCAGCAATATCAGCGATTGTCGGGTCAGTCCGGAACGCTCGGTAAGTGACGCCGCAATCGCGCTAAATAGCGGTTCCGCCTGCACCGCGCCGGAACCCAAGAACCGATCCCGCACCAGTTCATCGACTGTTTCATTGGGCGCGCCACGCATGTCCACGCGCGACAGCGCACGCGCGATCTTCTGAGTGAGATACGGCTGACCTGCCGCCCAATAGAAAATGCGCTCCAGTACGGGTTCCGCATAGTCGGGGTCGATCTGCAGGCCGGGGGCCAACGGCAGCGTCTCCGCCATTGTAAAATCTTCGATCGCGATACTCTGGCCCAGCTGGAAAGGCGATATATCCGGCTGCGGGCACAGAGCACGAGGCGATGCGGTGCCGAGTACGACGAAGTTTAGCCGACTGTACTCTGGCTCCGAGGCCCGCCCGTTGTAAATAGCCCGGATGGTGCCGAATAACTCCTGTGCATAGGCGAGGTCCAATGTGCGTTCAATCTCGTCAACGAACACGGTGACACTCTCGGTCGTGTTCGCCAACACAACGTCTAAGAAAAATTCCACGAGACGCTGCTCGCGAGTCAACACGCTGTTTTCTTGCCACCAGGACTGCAGGTCAACCTTTAGCCGTAGCTCGCGGACCACCCGATAGGCAATGCTGTAGTACCACCGACCTGCTTCGGCACCCTGCTCGCGGGCACCGAGTTGCGCCAGATCGATGACGGCCGCGAGCTGGCCCTCGCTGCGTAGTAACCGCACCGTGCGTCCCATGAGGCTCGACTTGCCGATCGCCCGCGGTCCGAGCGCATAGCAAAAGTTACCGTCGGCTATAGCGTCCACGAGCTGCCGATCCGCTTCCCGGGGCAAATAGCAGGGTCGGTCCGGCTGCACCGGCCCGCCGACGACGAAGAATTCACCGGTTTGCACTACTTTTGACACAGCGTCGCTCCTAGACGTGGACTACCGTGGGCCTTAGGCTTGCACGGCACTAATCCATCATTCGCGGATACTAGCAGGAGCCGAGATCGAAACCGCCACTCAGAGTCACATGGAGACGACCCTACTGAAGCGGGATACCTTCGGTTCAGTGACTTTGGAGCAGCATGGAGACGCGATCTCGGTGGTGCGCGATACCCGCAGCGCGCCGTGGTGGGCCCGCTGGCTCGCCCGCCGGCTGGCGGCCCGGGAGGCGCGAGCGCTGCGGGCCGTCGAGGATATCGGGGGCGTTCCGCGACTCATTGGCTTTGACGGAGAAGTGTTGCGGCGAGAATGGCTAGCGGGCGAACCCATGTATGTGGCCCACCCCCGAGATGCGCACTATTATCGGCTCGCCCTACAGATCGTCAGGCGAATGCATCGGCGCGGGGTCGCCCATAATGACTTGGCAAAAGAACCCAACTGGCTGGTTCTAGAAGACGGCACCCCAGGCCTCCTGGATTTCCAACTAGCCGGGTGTCATCCTAAGCGTGGCTGGTGGTTTCGAACCCTGGGTCGAGAGGACCTGCGGCATCTCTTGAAACACAAGCGTTATTATCTGCCGCAAGGGCTCACGCGACGGCAACAGTCGATTTTGGATACGCCGGGTTGGCCAAGCCGGATTTGGGCGCGGTGGGGGAAACCGGTCTACGTGTTTGTCACGCGACGCCTGCTTGGTTGGTCTGATCGTGAAGGCGCCGAGGACCGCGGCCGTCCCGGCGCGGTATGATCGCGGTTTGTGCACCAAATAGGCTCGCTCGAGTACAACGTATGAAGATCTGCCACGACCATAATCTCACCCAACCGCTAGCCGAAACCAAGCGCTTCGGAATTCGTGTCAGCCTTGCGCCGGGCGACAGCTTTGTAAACGTGATCGACCCATCGTGGGAACGCGTGCACTGGTTTGCAACGGCCGAGGAACGCGATCGCGTGTTGGCCGACATGCGCGCGGAGCATTTGTACTCGCGGCGCGGCGATCAGCCCACTACCCGCTTCGAAGCGATTGAGCGAGCGGAGAATTAGCGCGTCATCGGTCCTGTCGAAAAGGTTGACCGAGGAATAGGTACACAGCGCGCTCGCCATCCTCGGCGAAACCCAGCGCCAAATACAGCGGCCCGAAGAAAGTATCTAGACCCGTGAATACGCTGCCGCCGACCAGTAGGCTATCGAGTCGGGCCGCGCTGCGCCGCCGCCAAACATTGCCGGCCTCCAGGGACATGCCGACGTACCACGGCAGATCGAAAAAGCCGCCGCCGGTTTCGTTCATGCGCCGGTAACCGATTATTCTCGCCACGCCCCGATGGGGCCCGAGCAAACTCTGGGATTCCACCCCGCTTAGGCGAAGAAACCCGCCGAGGCTGAAGAACTCTTGAACCGCCGCACCGCTATCCAGCGTCGTGGCGATGTCTATGGCAGTGATCAACGTCGTGTCCCGCCACGTCTTGGCCATGGACCAGTCGAGTTCCAGATGCTCGAAGGACCGGTCACCGCCGAGTCCGGGTCTGGATAACGTCCACTTCACTGCCGCCAGGGTACCGCTGGACGGGAAACTGGTTACGTCCAGTGTATCGATTTGAAACTGGGCAAAGACTTCGCCGGTATCGAAGCTGAACCGATTGCCGAGCGTCGGGTCTGGCGGGCCGAGTCGGAGGCGGGCTTCGCCGATACCCCGGTTCAAGCC
>JAHEKG010000287.1 GCA_024638475.1 Rhodospirillales bacterium
GTTATTTTCCCAATGGATTGAGCTAAGTGTCGGCGCGGGTTAACTCGAGGCTGTTCCCGTCATGATGGGTACTGGAGTCAGTGCCCAGCCCTTGTGTACTCTCCGTGCCGGACTGGGGATAGCATAAGCCGTTTCGTGTCGAGTTGCCGCAATGGCTTGCCGATCGATTCGCCAGCCGCGCTTTTCCCAGTCTTTTAGATGTTCCCGGTAACGGCCAATCGGATGGTCCGAAGCAACGAAAGTTTCGGTTATGTTGTTTGGAGGGCTCAAGGTTGGCAGCAATTCGGTGAGGACATCCCGGTCTTGTTCGGCGACGTAAGCGTTCCGTTGTTTGAACCGCTCGTCGTGTTCCGGCTCGGTAAGAAAATTGCGCGCGTTGATGAGGAATAGGCGGGTATTGTGCTCGTCCACCGGCGCCTCGTATAAATATTGATGAATGAACATGACCGGCGTCGGATGAATGTGGGTCCATATGCTGGCGACGCCGTGATGTCCGGTGCCGGCGTCGATGTATGCGGCCTCGGTTCTCGCGCTCTCCTGTTGCATGCGTTTTTCGGCCAGCGGAGGGGCTAAGACTTTGTTGAAGAAACCTGTGCCCCATTCGGTTTCGCGCATATCGAGCGGGCCGACTTTGTAGTCCTCGTTGGCTCCGGAGAAACCGTGCGTGGGATGCACGAACTCGTTATGGGCCGGGTCGATGCCGTTTTCCACCGAGCGCTTGTAGTTGAAGGGCCATTCAAACCACTGCAACGTGCTACGCCAGCCTGGCTGTTCGTACTCTTCGATTTCCATGATGGGGGGGCGTTCTTCTTCCGGCAAGTCGCCGAGAAAAACGAACACCAGGCCATAGCGTTCTTGGGTAGGGTAAGCATCCACTCTGGCGCGGTTGGGAATCTTGGCATTGGGGCCCAGAGAGGGAATGCGTCGGCACATCCCGTCGCCGTCGAATTGCCAGCCATGGTAGGGGCATTGGAGACAGTCCCCCAGCACACGGCCGCCGGCCAGAGAGGCGCCCCGGTGACAGCAGGTGTTGGCGAGACAATGGGCGGTGCCGTCGGCGTCGCGAAAAATCACCAGATCCTGACCGATGATTCGGATCTTAATCGGGTCGCCGCCGAGTGCGGCGCTGGTCTCGGCGGGATACCAGAAATTCATGAACATGATCTTGACCCCGAGCTAGCGTTATCTAAGTCGCCATGCAGTCAGGCTGCGTGGTAACGTCACTGTTGAATGAGATTTTGACAGCATCCATGGTCAACAGTGAAGTCTGCCCCGGCTTGGCCCGCGTGGCGAACAGCCTGCTTATCGGCCTCGTCTGGCTGGGTTTGACGGCCTGGTCAGTTGCAGCAAACGCGGCCGGGGAACAACCGATTCGCGTCGGCGTGGCAATGTTTCCGGTCGCACAGGCAAACCCGTTTCGGGATGTCATCGCTCCCCGAACCCTGCCGGAGACCGCGCTGTTCGATACCCTCACCCGAATGACTTCGGGCGGTGAATTGGAGCCGCAGTTGGCTCTCGCATGGCACGCTAAAGATCCGTTGAATTGGGTATTCGAGCTTAGGCGCGACGTCAAGTTCTCCAACGGTAAAGACTTTTCCGCGGCCACGGTGGTGGCGGTGCTGGAACTTCTCCAGGAACCTACCGCTATCGGTTACAGCATCACGCGCGAGTTGGTTTCAATCAAGCATGCAACGGTATTGGATCGATACACGCTGTCGATAACGACACATTTTCCCGATCTGATGTTGCCGCGTCGATTGAGCGCGTTGCGTATTCCGGAACCTGGCCAATGGCGACGCCTAGGTCCAGAAGCCTTCGCGCAACAACCCGTTGGTACCGGCTCGTATCAGCTTGCCGAATGGTCGGCTAACCGCGTTCGCTTGATACCGCACCGCCGGTCATGGCGGCCGGCGAGGTCGGCGGTGGAAGTCCTGCTGATACCTGACCCGGCGACACGTCTGCAGGCCCTCCTGTCGGGCGCGATCGACATCGCGGTCGGTGTGGGTCCCGACGATACCGAGGCTATCGAAAGTCGGGGGGGCAGCAGCCACGTCGAGGTGGGCGGCCGGGTCATGCACCTGGCCTTTGTGACGGTGCAAGATTCGCCGCTACGCGACCCACGGGTACGCCGAGCCCTCAATTTGGCCGTCAACCGCCCATTGATCGCAGCGACGATCCTCGGCGGGGCAACGGTACCTGCCAGTCAAGCGATTCCTCGACAGGCATTCGGCTACGACCCGGCGCTGAAGCCGTATCCCTATGATCCCGCGGCCGCGAAAGCACTGCTGGCCGAAGCAGGTTTCGGCGAAGGCTTTGCGCTGACGGCTAGTGTGGCGGTCGGTAGCAGCGTTGTCGATGAGGCTTACTATCAGGCGATTGCCCAAGATCTGCGCCGCGTCGGCGTCAGCCTTCGGCTCGAGCGGATCACCGTGGGTAAGTTGGTGCAATACATCTACGAAGGCGGGTGGCCCGGTCAGGCTTTTGGCATGGATTACGGCACGGAGCCGTCGTTGGATGGCCTGCGCCCTTTCTGGCTGCACAGCTGCCTTTGGTCGCAACCATGGCATTGCGATCCGGCCCAGGTGCCTGTGATTGAAGCGGCCCAGCGGGAGTTCGATCCCGAGCGCCGGCTCGCCTTGGTGCGGGAGCTGGTCCACCGCCACCATCGAGACCCGCCGGGGATCATGCTATTCGAGTTGCCCCGGTTCGACGGCTTAACCGCCGGTCTGCGGGGCTATACCACCGGCCCCGCTTGGATCGATCTCTCCGCGGTCGTCCGCTAGCATCAAGTGACGGCATAAACTGACCCCCGCGGTCACCTGAGGTGACATAACCTACTGCCGGTAAGCCCAAAACGTAAGGGCGGAGGCGGCTGGCATGGAGCTTGCACCAATTACCCCAACGTTCTTCGACGTTGGTGCTATGCGCGTACAAGTGATACCCGATGGGGACTCCCGCCCTGTCTCTGAGAGTGCGGATTTCGTTAGGGTTCGGACCCAAACCGACCCCCACGACGACACTGTGGTGCTGGCCACCATCGAACGGGTCGTGGAGAAAGCCCATCTGCGGCGGGTCGACGAACCCGCGTGGCACGTGCGAACGCTAGTGTTGGAGGCGCCGATGGCGCCGGATATGGCTCTTGGGCTGGCGACTCGGTACGCCGAGCGCAAGCAAATCCCCGTCGTCGTGGCGCCTGCCGAAGACGCCTAGCCAGACCGCACCCCGAGCCTCGAGAATCTGTCTATTTTGGGACTACTTCACGGTTCCCAGGGGTGATTTTACTTAACATGCTAGGCCAAATCCTGGGAGGAGGGCGGGTCGCGGCCGGCTTGGTGGCGGACGGCAGTCATGACGGAAACGGAACAGCTACAGAAAATTCCCCATGGTATCGATCGCGAGACTTGGCTGCAGGTCAAGAAATTGGACGTCCTATACGGCTATGCCAATCTCTCGGTGTTGATTAACCTGTTGGGCGCGGTGACGGTGGCCGCTTTCCTGCGCAATGCGGTTTCGCAAGTGGCGCTGACCTTCTGGTTCGTCTTCGGGTTGACATTAGCCGGTGCTCGGATCGCTTCGCGCCACGGCTACGATACGCGGCGCCACAGCCAAGGGGTGCGAATCGACTTTCACCGCTGGCGCAGCATCTACGTGATTATCACGATCATTACGGGCCTCCATTGGGGCCTCATCGTGGCGCTTATCTATCCGGCCGACTCACTCGCTCATCAGCTTTTCGTTACCTTTATCGTCGTGGGCGTGACGGCTGCCTCGGTGCCCGTGTATTCGACGGGCACCTTGTGTTTTGCGGGTTTCGTGCTACCGGCACTCCTGCCCCTAGCCGCGCGATTCTTTTACCATGGCCATGAACCTTATTTCGCCATGGGGGTGATGATCATTTTGTTCGCGGCAGTGATATTGACCGCCGGTGCCGAAACGGGCCGGATCATCCGCACGAACATGGCGCTGAGCCATGCGCTCCATCACCAGGCCACCCATGATTCGCTCGTTGGTTTAGTCAACCACGGGGAATTCCAGCGGCGACTGCAGACCGTTGCCAGCGTTGCGAGGGGGCGTGGTCGGCCCTACGCCCTGATATTTATCGATCTGGATCTCTTCAAGCGGGTCAACGATGCCGGCGGGCATGCCGTCGGCGATCGGTTCCTCGTCGAAATCGGCAACATACTCCGCCAAAAGGTTCGCAAAGCGGATACGGCCGCCCGGGTCGGTGGCGACGAGTTTGCCGTCATTCTCGAGGACTGCGGTCCCGAAGAGGCGAAACAGATCGCCAGTTCGATATTGAGGGCCATCACCGGTTTCGTCCTGCAATACGACGAGCGCTGCTTTCAGGTGGGCGCCAGTATCGGCGTCACTTACTCGGAAAAGGGCGCCAATAGCGCCTCGCAGATGTTACGCGCCGCCGATCAGGCCTGTTATACGGCGAAAGAAGGCGGCCGCAATCGTATCGAAGTGGTCAGGGCCACCGAAGGCATGGACAGCACCGGCCGTTTCGAACTATTGAAGGACCTAGC
>JAHEKG010000288.1 GCA_024638475.1 Rhodospirillales bacterium
CCCGAAGTTGAATTGCGCGCTGAGCCCCCAACGCATGGGATCGGCGATAAATCTGGCGTTCAGGAACGTCGTGGTCCACCAGCGTTCGTCCAAGCAATTTTTGCAGTCGAGTTGCACCCGCCAGCGGTCGTTCGCGCTGATATACCCGACCGAAGCGCTGACCGATTCCCAACCAGGGTTGAATTGGTCCGGGTCGGCGGAGCCGTTAGCAAAATAATCGTCGGTACTTTGGATGTCGGCGTTAATATAAAACTCGCCGCCACCGCCGATCTCGTTGGTGTACTCGAGACCGAATATCCACGTCATGTCCGGCGTTCGCTGCACCGGAGTGCTGGGAAATATGCCGCCGGCCTGCGCAGCCAGCGAAGTGCTGTTGTATTCGGCATCCTGCAGCCCGATGGATCCGTACAGCGAGAGGCCCTCTGTCAACCCCGCGGACCAGTCAATTTCCAGGCCGCTCACTTCCTCTTCGCCAACATTGTTGGTGGTAAACACGGGCGCCTGACCCACCGCCGGCGGGAACGCCAGGGCGGGCAGCTGCAAGCCATCGTAGGTGACATTAAACAAGGTTGCGTTAATGCGCAGACGATTGTCGAACCATTCCGTACGCGCTCCCAACTCGAAGGATAAGGCCTCCTCTTCGTTAAAAGGAGTCATCAAGTTAGCCGCAGCTGCGCGGCCGTTCCAGCCGCCGGACTTGAATCCTGTCGTCGCGGAGGCGAACAGCATGACATCGTCGCTGGCCTGATATGAGGCGACGAGTCGATAGGACACCTTGCTAACTTCCATGCTTGTAGCTATGCCGGCGGCCTGAATGTCGGCGAGGTCGAAACCCCTGGCGGTGTTTTCGTAAAACGGAATTGTCTTTTCCTCATTGGTAAGACGTAGGCCCCCAGTCAACGTCCACTGGTCATTCACCTGGTAATCTACCTGCCCGTACCACGCAAGGTTCTCTGTCTCGTTTTCCATGAAGTTGAGATCTAACACGAGAAAGACGCCGCCGAAGGCTGGGTTAGCTAATGAGGTTTCGAATACCGAGAAATTCTCTTCTTCCATGAAGAACACACCGGTCACGTAGTTGAGCCGCCCATCCATGGTCACACCCGACAGCTTGGCCTCTAGCTGAAGCATGTCGTGATCGCCGTTGTTGGCGAGGGGCAGGTCAAAGCCGGCTCGAAGGGACGCGAACAGTGGGCTGACGAAATTATGATCCAGCTCACGATAGCCGCCGATGATGTTGAGTGTCGGCCCGTCGAGATCGACCTCGAGATTGGAGTAGACGTTGATACCGAAGGTTTCGTTGGCGGTGCAGCCGTTGCGCACCCATTGCAGGGCACCGGCTCCGGTTTTGCAGTTGCTCAGGTAAACGTCGTTTCGCTCCCCCGACCCCAACACCCAGACGGGACCGTCGTCCGCCGAATGAACCGTGCTCGACAAGGCGGTATCAACAATCGAACTTAGATTCTGATGATCCTGATCAAAGATATCGGCCGAGATGTCCCAGGTGACGCCGTCGTCGATTTCGAAGCGCAATGCCGCCCTCGCACCGAAGCCGTCAACGGAATTGTAGTCTTCGCCCGTGATAACGCTCGTCTGCCAGCCATCGTCTTCTAGGTTGTAGGCGGAGAACTTGGCGAATATTCTGTCGGTAATCGGTACGTTGATCATGCCCTTGATCATCAGTTCGCTGAACTCACCCACACGGACTTGGACGTTGCCTCTTAACTGGTCGTCCGGTTTCTTGGTGGTGATGTTGATGGCGCCGCCGGAGGTGTTGCGGCCGAAGAGGGTACCCTGGGGGCCCCGTAGGACCTCTACCCGCTCAACTTCCACCAATAGGGTGTTGTTATTGTTTTGACGAACGTTCACGACCTCGTCCTGATAAGTAATGACCGGTGGGTCGAAAGTCGCCAGGGACTCGGTGCTGCCGATGCCGCGCATGAAATAGGAATTGGAAGCGCCTAGGGTGACGTTGTTAAAGGCCACCAAGTTGGGTACCTGGCGAACGATGTCCATGGCTTCCGTAATCGCCCGGCGCTCCAGCTGGACGCTGCTCAACGAAGTGACGGCAACCGGGGTACTTTGCAGGTCGGTCACGCGGCGTTGTGCGCTTACCACAACTTCTTCCAGTTGCTGCGCGATGGCCGAGAGTGGTGTGCCTAGCAGCACAATAGCCAATGTGAGCAGCCTAAGACTTGGTGATTGCATGGTAAATCCCCCAGTTAGTGACGAGCGGGCGGTGCCGGCGATTGTTGTTTTCAGCGCACCACGAGTTCAATAAAGCAATTTACCCGATATTTGGGCAGAATGGCAATTATTCGCGCGCGTTGGAGACTGCCATGAGAGCCCATATCCCCTATTTGGATAGCGAATCTCTGGAGTGGGAGGAGGTCCTGAATACCGGCGCCTACCGCAAGGTTCTGTCGGTGGATCCGGTGACGACGTCCGAAACGACGTTTTTACGGGTGTCTCCCGGTTGGCATGGCCCCGCCGGCGCCCATTACCACTCAGGCTTCGAAGAGGCCCTGATTCTCAGTGGGGATGTCGACCTGAATGGCAACGATCTGCTGGTCGCCGATTCCTACCTTTACCGGCCCGGCGGAATTGTCCATGGGTGGGTCGACGCCTCTCCCAGCGGCTCGGACATCATCATTAAGATGGGGTCCGCCACCGACCTGGTTTCAGTCGGCGAACGGGAGCACGACCACGAATACGACTACAAAGACAAACGGGTCGACGATGGGCGGCCCCACATTGTCCATTTGCGAACCAGGGAGCAGCCCTGGAAACCCTGGCCCGGCGGACCGGCCGGCGCCCACAAGAAATCGCTGAGCCTGGACGCAAAAACGGGGGCCGAGACGCTACTGCTGAAATTGGACGAGGGATTTGCAGGCGAATTGTCCCTGGCCAAGGACAGGACCTGGGAATTCGTGGTAGTGGAGGGCCGAATGACCTTGGCCGACGGCACGACGTTCAACATGATCGACTACAGCCATCGGCCGGCGGGCAGCGGTGAAACCGTGATCGCCGAATCCCCCGGTGGCTGCACCTTAATGGTGTGGGACGAGCCCTAGGCCACCGTAAGCCCATACCCAGCATGGCGCGCCCCCACATCGAGTTCGTTCAAGCCCAGGCCTTACCGTGGGAAACCGGGGTGCTGCCGGGCGCAGCCGGTGAACTGCAATGTAAGCGTCTCAGCATGGATTCGGAGACCGGAGCGTGCTCAGTATTGCTGCGCTATCCCGCCGGTTGGCAACGGGCAGGCTTGGTGCATTTGGCGGCGGCTTACGAGTTTTTCGTGCTTGACGGCGAGCTGGAAATCAACGGGCAAATCTACGGTCTGGATTGTTATGGTTACCTGCCCGCGGGGTTTAATTTTCGCTCGACGACGAGCCGTGCGGGGGCTGTCGTGTTGGCCTTTTTCGATGCGCACCCTTCGCCGACGCTGGGGCAGGGAGAAATGGCCGAAGACCCTAACTTAGCCGCGGTCCCCTACGTCAACCTGCATGACCTCCCCTGGAGCACAGAGGGCATCGACCCGGACGTGAGCCGGGGACGCTATATGGCCCACAAGCGCCTACGCCACAACCCGGCCACGGGAGACACGACTTTCGTTCTCGAGGGCGGCGCGCATTCCCATGCGGAGGGTTGGCAGGAAAAGGAGTTGCGCCATCCTTGCGTGGAGGAAATGTATTTGTTGTCCGGCGATATCACCGGACCCCAGGGCGTCATTCGAGGGGGCGGTTACTTTTGGCGGCCGCCGGATATCTGGCATGGTCCGTTCGTATCGCGCATGGGTTATCTCGGCGTATTCCGATTCCTGGGCGGGCATCATGTGAATATCTGGAGTGAGGAAAAGCGCACCTCGAGTCTGAACCCGCAATACAATCCGATCTTGCCCGATGAACTAAAAGCCATCGCCGCCAAACCGGTGGAAATCCCCAATCCCTTCTAACCGCCAACTGACGGTCCCGTTTCAGCTCAGCTTCGGTGTCGGCCAGGTGGGCGGCTCCATCATTGCCAATACGCCGGCCATGATCTTGTTGTTCTTTATGACCGATACGCTCGCCATTTCTCCCGCGCTGGCGGGGCTCGCGGTGTTTGTCCCAAAGCTTTGGGTGATTGTGTTCGACCCCGTCATGGGGCGAATTTCTGATCACACCAATAGCCGTTGGGGGCGGCGGCGTCCGTTCATCCTGTGGGGCGCAATCTTCTGCGGCATCGGCTTTTATTTCTTGTTTGACGTGCCTTGGCTCGAGACGCCTGGTTGGCGGGCGGCCTACATGACATTGATGTTTGGCCTGGTGTCGACCGCCTTCTCGATCTTCTCGGTGCCCTACTTGGCGATGGCCGCGGAATTGGCGCCGACCTATCGGGCTCGAACTTACATCATGGTCTACCGCATTACCTTCCAGGCCATTGGTATCCTTATCGGAATCGGCCTTGCAAAATACCTGGTCGAGTGGGGCGGCGGCGGACGCGGCGGCTACGTCTTCATGGGCACGGTCATGGGCGCGATCTGCC
>JAHEKG010000289.1 GCA_024638475.1 Rhodospirillales bacterium
TCCACCCTGGCCGACCCTTCGGTGGTCGAGGACCTCATCGCCAACCGCCGCAACCGCTAATGGGGACATTCCCCTTTTTTTCTACAGGCAGTGGGCGAGAAATGGGGAATGTCCCCATTTATTAAATGTCCCCGTTTATTGGGGGACGTAGTCTTCGGGGGCGGCGGAGCCTTCGCCGAAGAAGTACTTTTCCATTTCCTGCTCGAGGAATTCGCGGGCCTTGGGCTCGAAGGGCGTTAGGCGGTATTCGTTGATCAACATGGTCTGGTGGCCCAGCCACTGTTGCCACGCCTGCTGGGAGACGTTGTCGTAAATCCGTTTACCGAGTTCGCCGGGATAGGTGGGGCGCGTGAGGCCCTCGGCTTCCGTTCCCAGCAATACGCACTTGACCATCCGGGTCATGAGTTAGCCTCCGTGTTCGTCGAATCCAACAGCGTGCGTACCGGTGCCGGCAAACCCACTGCCTGGTTTGAGTTGGACCCCAGCTTATACCAAAGCCAATCCGGCCGATCCATGACGGCCGCGGGCGCGACCGCGATCAATACGGGCTCGAGCACCAGGTCGAAATGGGTGAAGGTGTGGTTGACGGCCGCGAGCCTTTCGACCCGCATGGGCCGCGCGCCGAGGCGGGCCTCCGACCAGGCCGCCGCGGCGTCGTCCGGGCCCAATTCCGGGAAACTCCACAGGCCGCCCCATACGCCCGCGTCCGGCCGCCGTTCCAGCAACACGGCGCCGTCGTCGCGCCGGGCGACGATCACGCCCTGATGCCGCGTCGGCCGGGCGCGCTTCGGGCGCGGGGTCGGAAAATCTTCGGCGCAGCTTAACATCGCGGCGCGGCAGCCGGGTTGCAGGGGACAGCGGTCGCAACCCGGTTGGCGACGCGTACAGACGGTGGCGCCGAGATCCATGATGGCTTGGGTGTAGGCGGCCGGGCGTTGTGTGCAAGCCGCGGCGCCCGCGAGCTGCCAAAGGCGTTTAGCCACCGCGCTTTTTCCCGGCCAACCCGCGATGGCGTGGTAACGCGTCAACACGCGTTTGACGTTGCCGTCGAGAATGGTGGCGGGACGATCGTAGGCCAGGCTCACAATGGCGCCGGCCGTCGACAAACCAATGCCGGGCAACGCTTGCAACGCCTCCACGCCGTCGGGAAACACGCCGCCAAAGTCACGGCTCACGCGGATGGCGGTCTTGTGCAGGTTGCGGGCGCGGGCGTAATAGCCGAGCCCCGACCACAGGTGCAGCACGGCATCCATGGGCGCCGCCGCCAACGCATCGACGTCGGGGAATTGGGCCATGAAGCGCTCGTAGTAGGGAATCACCGTCGCAACCTGGGTTTGCTGCAACATGATTTCCGACACCCACACCCGGTAGGCGTTGGGCTCGGTTTGCCACGGCAGATCGTGGCGGCCGTGCGCGGCGTACCAACTCAGCACCGCGGTGGCGAACTCGGCCTGTGGAGGAGTTTGCGTCGGATGTTCAGTCAATATCGGAGGTTCGAGCCTCGGGCCAACGGTTCAGTTCGGCTTGCACCGGCTCGCGCAACTGCTGTGCGAGGACCTCGATGCGCGTCACTGCGTCGGCGCCGCCCTGGACCAACTTGCGCTTCAGGATCATGGGCCCGAGCACGGGGGGTATCCAAAAGTCGGGTTCCATCTCCAGCCGGTAGAGCACCCGGGTGCCGTTGTCGCCTTCCGGACTCAATTGCCATTCGGAGCGGCTGTAACGGAAATCGCTGCGCGCCGGCAGCGCCGTCGTGGCAATGAAATCGGGCGCAATAAATTCCAGCCGCTCGACCCGCTCCATGGTCTTACAAAAAAACCATACGCAGCCCTCGACCCGCGTGTACACCAGCGGCGTGCCGTCATCGTCGGAGCCGACGAAACGGCTTTCCTCGAAGACGCTGGAGATGCGGGCAAACTGATCGTAGTCGGTGAGCACCCGGAATACGGCATTGGGCGGCGCCTGCAGGAAAGTATCCGATACCAGCACGTAGCGGCCAGCGTGGCGGTCGATCTGCACCGTGCGAATGGTCGCTGCCCAGCCGACCGTCACACTGGCCAGACACAAAGTCAATAATCCGTGGGCTGCGCCCAACTTTTTCAACGAAATAGGTCCTTGAGCTTGTTCTTGATCTTGTCTTCCGGACTTTCTTCTGGTTCCGCCCCTTCGCCTTCCCCGGCGGCGGCTTCGTCTTCGTTGCCGAGACCGAGGCTGTCCAATAGCTTGTCTTTGACTTTCTTCTTGGCCTCTTCCTTGACCAACGCCGCGAAGTCCGGCCTTAGTTTTGGATCACCGATGGGACCGGAAAGTTTTAACGGAATGCGCGAGCCGCCGAGATCGGCCACGGTGGCATCCTTCGCCAGTTCCGGTTTCTTGAGCACCTCGGCCACCAAATCGAAATCGAGGGAATCTTCGGGCAGATTCAGGTTGCCCCGGCCTGTGAGCACCATGAACGGCAGCACGGCGCGCAGGTCGTCATTGCGGACGATGCCGTCGGCCACGTTGGCCGTCGCGGTGACCGCCGAGAACGGCGTCCGCGGGGGCCCGGTGGGCGCAGGCGGCGCGGCCTCGCGCTTGAACAGCGCCCGCGCCTTGCGGAATTCGTACCACAGGTCGATGCCTTCCCAAGCACCATCCGCGAGATTGAGCGCGGCGGTACCGGTGAGCTTGCGGCGGATGTCGCCGAGGTTACGGCCCGTGGCGCTGAGCTTGAAGTCGGCATTGGCGAGGCCCGAAAGCTTATCGACCTGGTACAGGTCGGCACCCAAGGGGTTCAGATCGACGTCCTTGAGGGTTTGGTCCAAGCTCAACAGCGCATCGTTAGCGCGGGCTTTGATGGCGATGTTGCCGGCATAGCTGCCGCCGTAGGCGTTGGCACGGGGCGTGAGGCGCAACTCGCCGTTGCGCGCGTTCACGTCGAGCACCAGGTCCTTGAAACTCAAGCCGGCGAACTTCGCCTGTTGCAGCGTGAACTTGCCGCGAATATTCACTTGCCTAATCGCATCCAGTGGCAAGTCGATTTCATCCACGGAGCCTTCGTCGTCGCTGTCCGCGGCATCCTCCGCGGGCGGCGGCAAGTAACGGTCCACGTCGATGGCGTCGGCGGTCAAATCGAAACGAATTTGCTCGTTGACGCGGCCCGCGTTGCCCCGCAGGCGGGTGTCGTCCAAGCTCAGATCGACCTCGGTGAACATGATCCCGGCCGGGCTGAAATTCAGCACGGCATCGGCGCTGCTCTTCTGCATGACGCTCGCATCGGCCGTCTGCAAGTCGACGCCGACCCGCGGCAGGACACTCTGGGGGGAAAACGGCTCGACCTCGATCGGGCCCTTGAGCACCAAGCCGTCCAGCAGATTCTCGCCTTGCAGGTTGCCGCGGGCACGCAGGTCGTCGAACACCAAGACGATATCGTCGATCTTCAGGGTGCCGCTGTTCAGGTCCGCCGCGAGTGCTGCAAACTTGAGCGTCGCGTCCATTTCGCCGCCCGGAATACTTTCGCCGCGGCCGATCACCTTGATGTCGGCATCGCGCACGTCATAAGCATTCGCCGCCGTGTCCAGGCGCGCCTCGATGGCGGCGTCCACCGAGGCGACGAGGTCCTGTCCCGTGAAGTCGAATTGCAGGCTCAAGGGAAAGTGCTGCTTGGCCGAGACGCCGCGGGCACGAAAATTGAAATTCTCCAACTCGACGCTGCTGTCGGCCTGGGCATCGTTGAAATACAGCGCCGCGTTGCTGACGTCGATGCCGCTGATATCCAAACTCGCGGAGGGTCCTTCCGCCTCGGTCAGCTCGACGTCTACCTCGGCGTCCGGGTCGTCAGCGGCCAAGTCGCTCCAGTTATCGCGGCCGCGGGCGTCGCGCGCCAATCGCAACACCATGCCGTCCAACTCGATATCGCCGACTTCGATGCGTTGGGAGAACAGCGGCAGCAGCTTGACGCTGAGGCGGGCTGTGTTGATTTCCGCGAAGGGTTCGTCACCGAAACCGGGCGCGTTGCCCAAACTGGCCCGGCCGACGGCGACGCTGACCCAGGGGAACAACTTGAGGTCTAGATCGCCCTCCAGGGTGAGTTCCCTGCCGGTGGTTTGTTTCACGGCGGCGGCGATCTGGTCCTTGTAATCGTTGGCGTCGACGAGGAAGCCCACGGCCACCAGCGCCAGCACCACGAGGGTAACGACGCCCGCCGCCAGCATGGCGATAAGTTTGAAAATGCGCCCCATGTCAGGCCACCTAAATTGTTATTCCGGCCGACTATCCTAGCCCAAAAAGGGCCGTGCTCGGGGTTTTGTTCAGCTTTAGTCGCCGCAGACCTCGACATCGCCGTTGAGGGTCTTGACCCGGAGGCGGCGGCTGCCGTCGCCGCTGGTGAAGCGCAAATTGGATTGATCAATACTTACTCGACAGACAATGCCGGCGATGCGGCTATCTACGCAGCGATCGACCGTCTGTTGCCGCAGAGATGGACCAATCTCGGCGCACTTCACAGTTGGAGCAG
>JAHEKG010000033.1 GCA_024638475.1 Rhodospirillales bacterium
TGTTTTTCCTGGGGCATAAAGTGAGGAGCCGCTTGCTCGGTATCCCACAGATCGCGAATGGCCTGCAGATCTTTGCGGTTCCAACATTCGCAAAGCTCGGCGAGGCATAGCTCGATTTGCTGCTGAAGGCTCTGCACAAACGATTCCCTTTCTGGGTTACTCCGCCATGTGGCCTAGGTAGATTTTCTCCAGGTCCGCATGGGAAACGTCTTTGCCAATCAATTCGTCCAACAACACGCCTTCGCGCATGATGCCGATACGGGTACCGGTGTCCTTGGCCCGAAATAGGTCATGACTGGTCATGAGTATCGCGGCGCCGGCGTCCCGGAGTTTCAGCAGCAGCGCGGAGAACTCGTTGCTGGCTTTCGGATCGAGTCCGGAGGTGGGCTCGTCCAGCAGCAAAGCCTTGGCTTCTTTCGCCAGCGCAATGGCCACGCCGACTTTTTGGCGCATGCCCTTGGAGTAGGCGCTGACCGGTTTATCGGCGGCAGCCGGATCCAGGCCCGCCTCCACCAACAGGCGACGATATTCTTCGTCGCTATGGTCGTGGCTACCTAGACGGGAAAAATAGCGCAGGTTCTCGAGCCCGGTGAGGCTGCCGTAGAGCATGACTTGCTCGGGTATGTAAGCCAGGTAGCGCTTGCTGCCGACGGGATCTTCCGCGACGTTGATGCCATTGACGGTGGCTTTGCCGGCCGTTGGATGAATGAAGTCCAAGAACAGGTTGATGGTCGTCGTCTTGCCAGCGCCATTGGCTCCCAATAGGCAATAGATTTCGCCCGGCTGCACTTGCAAGTTCAGCCCCTTGAGTGCCTCGTGTTTGCCGTAGTGCTTTACTAGATCCACTGCCTCTAACATACAACGTCCTCTGCCTAACCCTTAGATGTGTGAATATCGCCGGTACTTGGCGAGCCCCGCCGCCACTAACGCTACCCCGAGCACTAACAAAACCACCAGCGGTAGATTGATCGCGGAATTGGGCAGATAGCGGCGCGGAGGCTGATAGTCGAATGCGGGCAAATTAGCCCAGTCCTCAGCGGTCAACAATTGCTCACGCATTAAAGGCTCCAGAAAGAAAGCCTGCCAGCGTTGGTGATACTCCAGAACAGCGGCGCGAAAAGCCGCGTGATAGGCTCGATCCGCCCCCGCCAGCGCCGCGAAGGCGTCGTTAGCGAGCAGCGCCGGCGACGAGAATTTGAGCCACTTCATCAACGCCGCTTGGCGTTCCGCCTGGGCCTCAAACGCCTCCAACTGAGGCGCGATGCTAGCCGCAATGTCCTGCTCGCTAAGGGCTACTTGGCGGAAAAAGATCTCCTGGTCGACATCTCCCTCGACCATTTCCGGGTGGTCGAACATGTAGGCTTCGCGCGCTTCGGCGGCACGCTCATCGGCTTCCGTTGCGGCTTCACGCAATTCCGTCGTCAATGCGACCCGTGAGGGTGCGGGGTACAGCGTCGTCGCCGCAAGCTTTACTATGGCTGGGATGACGATGACGAACACCAGCCAGATATTGGCTAGGACGACCCCGTTGGTCGATGAACTAAAGCCTAGGGCGTTGATGAGCACCGCCAGGGCAAACCAGGCGAGCCCGTATAACACGGCGATGGCGACCCACAGCGCGGCTGCGCCGAAATGCCACTCTGCACCCATGTACACGGCCGCGGCGATAGCCATTGCATTCGAACCCACTATCATGAGCGCAATTAGCGCACCACGGGCGATCACCTTGGCTGCGATAAACGTGGACAGGCGCACGCCCTGGGCGCCGATCAGGGCCAGCACGCCCAGTTCCTTCTCACGGGACATGATGTCGTAGGTCAGGGCAATCACGATGATCGGCAGCAGAAATACCATGACGAAAGCGACATCGAAACCACCCACCCGTAAATTGAGCGGATTCTCGATTTCGCCGCCCTGCACCAGCGTATAGGCAGCATGGGCATCGAGCCGATAGTAATAGGGTAGTAGGTCACCTACTCCGATCGCCAGCGGCGCTAGGGGCGCGGCCGGCATGGCCGCGTAGGCGGAGGTGACGCTGAAACCCATCGATCCCGGTTTAGCGGCAACCGGCACATCGCCTTGGGCGCCCGCTTCGGTGTAACGCTCGAGACTGCTAATTAAACTATTACGTACCGCTAGTTCCGCGTCCGCACGCTCGGCTATCGTCGTTGCCAGGGTCGTCATCCGTATGCTGCCGCTCACCGCGGCCAGTATTGTGAGGACCACCAGCATCAAGCCTAAAACCCACAGGCTCGAGACTCGCCGCAGCAAACCGAACTCCTGGGATACGAGACCAACAAACACGACTAGACCGAAACCTTAAGATTGCGCACGGCCAGCCAAGCCGACAGCGCGCTACCCACCAACCACAGCACGAGGACCAGCATGAATGGTGCGGAGCGGCTCAGGACGGTGCCAAGGTCCGTCCCCGGATATTCGTAGGGGCCCACCTTGTTCCATAGTTCCGGGCCGGAACGATAATCCGTCGACCCGGCGGTCGAATTGAAGGTCAGATCCTGATTCAAGACTTCGATGAAGTCGCGGCGGAAAACCTCCGCATGATCGGCGAAATCCCGCTGGCTGCTGACACTCGTCCCCGCCCACTCCATCGAGGCAAGTTCGACCGCCATTCTTGGCGAGGCAAGACTCACGATGCCATACAAAGATTGTTGCGACGCCATCAGGTTAAACAGCCTGTTGAAATGTTTGCCGAACACCTGCGCATCCAGTTCTTCCTGCAAACTAAAAATTAGCCCCTGGAAGTTGATCGGCAGGTCGGCTTCACGCTCGACCTTATAAAGCTTGAGCGTCTGTTCCCGCCGTTCGTTGATACGCTCGGCGGCGCTGACGCCATCGATGCCGGTTTCAAGATCTTCCGCGATGGCGCGTTCGAACTGCACGCTCGTGGGCAGCGGGTAGAGCCAGCTGGACAAATCACTGGTAAACCGCGGCAGAACGAAACTCGATACGGCCCAAAAGGCTAGCAGGGCGACCAGCGCGGATTGGCTGCTGCTCATGCGCGCCGATATGGCCAAGCTCAAGAACAAAAAGATGGCGCCGTAGGCGACGTAGCTCAGCATCATCAACAGCGCCTGAGGAAACTCCGCGAGCCCGCCGGGCGTGAGCAGCAATGCCACGAGGGCGAGCAGGAGTACCGGCCCAATCACCAAACCGACGGCGGCACTGATGCCCAACGCTTTACCCAGCAACAGCGCATGGGCGGGTACCCCGGTACCCAATAGCTGCCGCAGCGTACCCTGCTCCCGCTCGCCGGCAAACGCTTGGAACGCCAGCAAGACAATAAACAACGGCAGCAAGACCTGCAGGGTATAAGCGCCGGTGAGTTCGCTGGCGCGGCCGGCCGCCGTGTCGTCATCGGCGGGCCGCCCGCCCGGCAGGTTGCGGCGATGCGCCTCGAGCCAAATCGAAACCCCCGAGTAGGCCGTTACTCCGGTCTCGAAGAACGACAGCGGCGTTACCGGACGAATGGCGTAAATACCGTAGTGGGCGGCCGCGTGCGGATTCTTTTCGCCCTGGTTGTTCCACTGCTCGTTGATGATTTCCTGAGCGGCCGCGCGCTCCTGGCTCACATCCTGATAACGAGCCACCGCCGAGACCAGTGCGACCAGCAACATGATCACCAGTATCGCGGCGGTGAGGCGCACCCTCGGGTCGCGTCGCAACAACGTAAATTCCTTAGCGGCAACAATTCTGATCATCGCTACTAAGCTTTATCGGATGGTTAGGTTAGTTTGCAGAATACGTTTATCGAAGTCGTCGATATAAGCGTCGATCCTCAACGCCCACTCGCCCGGGATAATCATCTCACCCGACATGAAATGGTACATGCCCGGAGACATGGCCTCACCAATCTTCTCGATCCCGTCGAGCGAAGCCGCGGGCAACGACAGAAAGATACGCGCCTCTGCCAGTTCAATCGGATTGCCCTCGGCATCCTGAAAACGAATCATGATCATGTTTTCGCCAGGCCGGCCGGGCGTAACGTCAACTTTAGCCGTGACGTCGCCCTTGGTGACTTCGGTGGCAAACCCATCGGCAGCGCCTGCTTGCGCACCGCCAACGGCAGCCAACGCGCGCGGCGGACTAGGCAGGGTCAACGACATGGCAAATCCGAGAATGAGCACGATCAGCACGTATTCGCCCTTGATAGACTGGCGCAGCGCTTGCACGCCGCCCTCTTCCGCGGCACGCACCTTCGCCGTCAATCTCAGCTTGTTTAGCAACGCCAAGCCGATAATGAAGACCACTAAACCCAATTTGATCAACAACCGATTGCCGTAATCGGTTGTGAGAAAAGCAGCCAAGCCTTGCATTTGGACCCAACTGATGACGAGCCCGCTGATACCCAGAATGCCGACGGCCCAAACACCGCGCGTTGAGAAGTTCTCCAACAGTTCGGCGGCCGCAACCGGCTGCAGCTCGGTCACGCCCTGCCGCAGCGGCCAGAGCGCCGCGAACCAAAACGACACGGCGAGCAAATGACAACCGACGACGAACGCCATTACCCAGGCCGGCGAGGCCGTCGCCGCATGGCCAGTCACCAGGTAGCTGCCGATCAACAATGCGGTACCGAGCAATAACATGCCGGACGACGGTTGCTCCTTGCCCAAGCCAAACCACAACAGCAACGCCCCGGGTATGCCGAGCAATGCGCTGGGGCCCAGGGTCGATCCCAACCCCATTGCCCAGCTAGCTAGCGAAAACAGGCCGCCGGCCCCGGCCGCGAGCATTTCCGCCCCACCTATCCCGGGGGCAATGAGTAATGCCGCAACGCTCAATAGCGCGGCGATCCTTCCCTGCCGGCGCGCGACGCTCAAGGCACCGCCGCTTAGGTTCAATAAGACCAGCAACAGCCCACTGCCCGCCGCCAGCGTGCCCGCGGCATAAAGCAGCCAGCGGTTGAGGGCCACCGGCCACTGCCAACCGCTCGTTGCCCCGCCCGCATCGGCCACGGTGTTGCCCGCCGCGATGGGTTCGCCGACGGCGAATAGGAACGATGCGCCGACCGGATGCGTATCGGCAGAGATCACTCGATAAGAAACGATATAGGTGCCGTTGTCGAGGGTATCGCCCAGCGGTAGAAAGACGTCATTGCCATCGACGCGGATCTCACCGGGGGCACCGACCTCCGTCCCGGCCGAATCCAACACCTTGAAAAAAATCGGCCCGACATTCTCATTGAAATTGAGCACGACCTCTTCCGGCGCGGCATCGAGCACTTGCTCCGAGCTAGGGGTGGACCCCAGCAACACCGCGTGTGCGAAAACGCTGGGCGCCAATAACACCAACAACCCGCCGATCAGCAATCTCGTTGTTATCATTCTTATCTCCACCGCTCCATCGTGAGCTTACTTGCTGGACTCCATGGCGTGAGCACGATCCTCCATGGATTCCCACTCCCACGGATACTGAGGCCGTTCAGGTTTAGTCAGGATCAAGTACGGCGCCGGCGTTGCCGTGGCGGTCATGAAAGCCCAAAATTTTTCGTGGAATTTCGGATCGTTGAGGGTTAGCGCCGCATCGGGAAGATCGACGTAGTTGTCGTCGCCCTCGACACACGCATTCAGCGTGCGGAAAAACAACACTCGGCCCACTTCGTCCGGTAATTTGGCGCGGAATCTAAACTCCCCGGTTCGATCAGCGGGTAGCAAACGCTTGGGGTTGCTCCACATGATCTCATCAACCGTCTCCGTTATCGGCCGGCCCCCGTCGCCCACGGCAGGCGGATCAACCTTGCGCATGGTCATGGTGACATCCCAGTCATCACGATCGTCGGTAGTCACGCGATAAACACCCTCCGGAATCTTGATACGTACCTTGTTGACCGCGCTGCCTTGACAGCCGTGGGGCACGCGCATGATAAGGTCATGGACATAGCCCGCTGGGGCCTGTGTTTCGACCAAGTAATTGTGTGCAAAGCCGACGCTCGCAACGATGGTTCCCGCGCACAGCGCGGCAAACTTCATGAGCTTGATTTTCATTTTACTGTCTCCTCCTGTTAGAACGCCAAGACCAGCGGCCTCAGCGTTACACATTAAGTCTTACGTACCGGATTTCCAAAATCCGGATCATCACTGACACGCCGCGCCACGGTACCTTTGGGCGCGTCATACCAGCCCGGGTCGTCATAGTCCCGTCTACCCAAATCATTGCGAACTTTAACGACTGTAAACATACCACCCATCTCGATGTTGCCGTAGGGCCCGGTGCCGGTCATCATCGGTATGGTATTGGCGGGACCCGGATGATGGCCCGCGTCCGTGTGTTCCTGGTGCTCCGCCATACCGTGCTCACCCATGGCCATGTAACCGGGGAGGAGCTTGCGTATTTCAGCTTCCACCCCAGTTTGATCCACCCCCAGCGTGTTGGGAATGCCATGGCCCATCGCGTTCATGGTGTGGTGAGCCATGTGGCAGTGCATTGCCCAGTCGCCGGGTACCGCGGTGAATTCAATGTCTCTGAGTTGGCCCACGGAAACGATCTCCGTGGTCTCCGCCCGCCATTGGCGCTGCGGCCAGCGGCCGCCATCGGAGCCCGTGACGAAATACTGGACGCCGTGAACGTGAATCGGGTGATTCCACATGGATAGATTGCCGATGCGCAGCCGCACCCGTTCGCCGCTGCGTGCGACAATCGGGTCAATGGCCGGGAACACCTTACTGTTGAAGGTCCAGAGATCGAACTCCTGCATGATCGAGGGATCCGGGCGATAGGTGCCCGGATGCAGCGCCCAGTTGTGCAGCAAGAAACAATAGTCGCGATCGATCGTGACGGTTTCGCCGCCGCGCGGGTGGATGATAAACATACCCATCATGCCCACCGCCATTTGCGTCATCTCGTCGGCGTGCGGGTGATACATGTGGCTGCCATGCTGCTTTAACGTGAACTCATAGGCAAAGGTTTCGCCGGGTTTGATTTGCGGCTGATTGAGCCCGCCGACGCCATCCATGCCGCTGGGAAGCAACAAGCCATGCCAGTGAATCGTCGTATGCTCTGGCAAACAATTAGTCACCAGAATACGGACTCGGTCGCCCTCTATCGCTTCGATGGTGGGGCCGGGCGTGGAGCCGTTGTAGCCCCAACACTTGGCGGTGAACCCGGGCGCAAACTCATGCTCGACCTCCTCGGCCACCAGGTGAAATTCTTTGACGCCATTCTTCATGACGAAGGGCAGCGTCCATCCGTTCAACGTCCTTACCGGGCGGTAACCCCGCGCCTGACTCGGCGGCGCACTCGACCGAGGCGCGTCCTGGGCCTTGGCGGAGACACTACCCACTGCGGCCACCATCGCACCCACGCTGGTGCCCTTTAGAAACGTTCTGCGTGACGTCATGGCGAACCTCCATGGTTATGGTGATGTTCATGACCGGCATCTTCCGATGGCGATTCCATTTCCACCGGCTCACCGACTGCGGCAGGCTGCCTAGCGCCGACCGCCCTACCGAGTTCCGCGCGCGCAATCCAGTAGTCGCTGACGCTCTGCAAATAACCTTCCTGCGCAGCCAACTCGTCCCGCTTTACGTCAAGCAATTCGAACACGCCCGTCAACATGAAATTAACTTGTTCCTGGGTCCGGGCCACAACATCGGCTTGCGCGGGAATCAGATTATCTCGGTAGACAGCGACCCGCGCCCGCGCGTTATTCACACCGGCATAGGCCAATCGCACTCCATTCTCGACTTCGAGCGTCAGCGCCGTTAAGCCGGCAACGGCTTGGCCCAGCGTTGCCTCCGCGACCAGCAAATCGTCACGGTGCTGATTGAACAGGGGTATTTCCAGATCGACGGTCGGACCGCGCAAGCGCGCACCATCCGTTTCGCGCTCACGCTCGTAGCCCAGCTCGATATCGCCGAGCCAGCGACTCCAGCGAGTAACTCCGAGCCGCTGTGCCAACACATCGGCTTCGGCGCGAGCGGCTACCAAGTCTAAGCGCTGTTGGCGGGCCAGGGCTTCGAGCTCGGCGAGGGGGCGTTCTTGCTCTGGAGGAGCGGCCAAAGCGAGTTCCACCTGCCACCCTCCGGCTGTGGACAAGCCCAGCAAGGCCGCCAGGCGCGCCCGGGAGGCCTGCACCCGCGCCGCGCCCTCCAAGCGCTCCAATTGAGCTTCCGCCGCCGCGGCGCGTTGCTCGGCTAGCTCTCTGTCGTTGATATTGCCGGCAGCATGGAACCGAGCCGCCAGTTCCACTGCTAATGCTGCCGCCGTTGCACGGCGCACGCGAATGTCCTGCACTCGCCTGTCGGCGACGTGACGATAGAACGCAATCTCCGCGTCGGTGAGGGTGGCAATCACTTCACCGGCGACGGAACTCTTTAGCGCCGCGAACTCGGCTTTCGCCATCCCCGCCCGCGCCGGTAACGTGAGCAAATCGGCGAACGGCAACGCCACACCCAAGGTCCGCTGCGTGCCTTCGCCAACCGCATCGGAATCCAGCCAGCCTGCAGAAAAGCTCGGGTTGCTCAGCCGCCCCGCGGCATAAACGTCCGCCGCGCCGAAACCCAAGCGGGCCAACGAGGCTTGCAAACCAGGGTTGTTGATCAACACGACTTGGATGGCGGCGTCCGGCGTTAGTGGCTCGGTTAGCAAGGCGTCGAGCCGCGGCCCCTGCGTCGGCACAGACCACCCGCGCTCGGCAATCAGCGCGTCAACGTCGGCTCGCCCCAAATCACTCGGTACCGTCGTACAGCCCGCTAACCCCAGTGGCAGCAAGCAACAAATTCGCCAGAAATATTTCGTGGAAACCAAATACCCAACCTCATTATCAAATCAGACCGATGTCCCGCGGACACGCAGGGGTACATCACCGGGTCGGCCCCGGTTAACGAGTTGGGATGGGTGGTCTAAGCAGCGGGTATATTGGCGGGGGCGCGCGTTGGGCAGCTTGGCCGGCGCTGATGCTACCGATACGCAAAACCGCCGCTTCGATGCCGCATTCTGAGGTCATCGCGGAGAGGCTGAATGCGCAGCTGGTCATGCAGGTGTCGCAACACTCGCAAGTGGGCACAGAATCTTGGGATTCGACGGCGGTGGATTCCGCGGCAGCATGATGGCCATGATTCGCATGCCCTGCATGGGCCTGCCCAGTGTGGCTGCCGCCCTGCTTGAGAACATCAGTATCGTGGGCCGCATACGTCGTTGCCAGGTGGTCATGCCCCGTCGTTGCACAACCGGCGGGAGCGAACGCCCAGCCGGAACCGGACAATGCCAGGCTAAGCCAGGTGAATAGAAAAAGACGCAGCAAGCTCATCCCACCAGAGTAGACCTTTTGCGCTGGCGGCTCAACCAACGACGCGAGAAACGTGAACTGCGTTAGCGCCATTTGGTCCGCCACCACAATATGGGGCCCGTAATCACCAGCAACAGCGCGAAGACGCTGACGAGATCATTCACCCACTTGAACTGACGATGGACGATCAGGCCGACGTGAATTTCGATTAGAAACAAATATAGGGTCGAGCCCGGCAAAGCCGGCATGACGGCAATGTCGGAAGGCTCCAGGCCACCATCCAGCGTTCCCAAATGAAAGCCTTGACTGTTCTTGAGTAACCATTGTTCGCCCACCTGAACGCCATGAGTGACGCCGGTAAGCAGTCCCTCCAGCGGCTGCCACCCCTCATCGTCGGCGGGGCGGAAAAAATGGCTACCGATATCGGAAAAGAACGTCGCGGCCCCCACTCGAAACAGATTGCCCCGCGACCGCGGCACAGCCGCGTCCGCCTGCCAAGTCTTACCACCATCGAAAGTATGTAGGACACCGAAACGAGTGCCCACGGAGAGCCGCCGCTTATCGTTCGGGTAAGCGACCACATGATCGAGTTCGCCACGCAAAGAGCCGTACTGGTACACCGGCGTCAAAGCTCGGCGCGGCAACATGACATCTTGCGCCCAAGTGCCGAACCCGCCCACGTGCGACATCGGAATGGCCGTCAAGGCAAGGTAACCGATGGGCAACAACGCCAACAAACCCACGATCGGAGCGTGGCACCGATACAGCCAGTTGAACACACCCTTCTTGTATTGCGCATCGATGGCATGGGTCGCGCGGCGCCACCGCCGCGGGAACCACCAAAACAAAAATCCGCTGACCGCAAGCACGATCAGTGCGAAACCGGCATAGTCGTTAAGCAACGTCGACACTGTGCGGTTGCCGATGCCATAGCCAAAGTGTAAATCGAAAACAAACCGGTAAAGGCTCACGTGCTCCGGCAGCCCCGACACTTGAACATCGTGGAAGCTTTGGTACGTGACGGCACCGGGATCACGTAGGTCGAGCCGAAACACACGATCGTGGCCCACGATACCGACCAACTCGTCGGCTGTGCTGCCGGTGGTCATTTGATGAACAAAAACCCCGTCCAAGAACGCCCGCGCCGCGCGACGGCCATGGTCGGTGGTCACCCAAATACCATCGTCGGTGGCCAAATAGACGCCGGCCAGGCCGTCCTCCCGGCTTACCAACGAGGTGACCTGTGGCACTTCGCCGTCAAGGCCGCTGAATTCAACGGGTAACCAGACTTTGCCGCCATCCTCGGTCCACCATAGCCCGCGCTCGGAGCCGCCGATCCATCGCCGGGTATCGTTCGAATCCACGGCGACATAGCGCATGCGCGTCGCGGGTAACAGGCGCGCTACCGTCGGCGAAACCCAGCTCTGCGGCACCGTGATCTGGCGAGCCCAGCGCCATTCGTCATGATCGAGTACGATGCCCGTGGCGCCGAGTACCAGCAACCAAAATCCGGCAAGAAGCCCCGCCCACTTGTGGACCTTAAACAGCAGTCGGCGCAAGCGCCGCCGGCGCCGTTCAGCGGCGGCATCCGTCAATCTTGTTCGCCTCCGCCATGGGTATACTCGGATAAAACATATTCCAGCCCGCGCCGTTCATTCACCATACGCACCATTAGGCGATCTTCGCCGGCAAGCCAAATCTCCGACAGCCCCCCCGCCAGCCGATAGTGCGTCGTGAGGAAAGTTCCGGCCGGCGTGATCATCGTTGCGTCGTCGGCCAGCACTTCGAAAGGCATCTCGACGAAGCTGCCCAACAGCGGCTTCGTCAAATCCGCCGAGGCTTCCATGATGTAAATGCGGGCGACCGGTTGTCCTTGGGAGTGGGTCGATTGTTGATAAAGGTGCCATCCGTCTGCCGAGACCGGATGGGTGCCGATGGAGAATGCCTCCGGGACGGTGATTGTTTGAGTATGTGCACCGCTGGCACCCTGGCTAGTGACGAATAGCTCGTCCCGGTCGACGCGGATCAAAGCAGACCCCTTGTAGCCGGTCTCGACCCAATAGTTCAAATAGGCTTCGACGGGCCGAAACGCGGCGTCGGTGCGCAACACCACGGTAAACTGAGCGTTCCGGGCGGCGAGATCATGCCACATGAGCAGCGTCCTAGAGCCGCCGGGATGGACCATTAATTGAAAGCGCTCCGAGCCGCGCGGGGCCTTGTCTTCCAACGTCCGGTATTCGTACGTGCCACGCGACCAGCGCACAATGTTCTTGTTGTCCGGAGGTTGCGCGGCCACCGCACCGGTCGCTACAGCCAGCGCGCCGATCAATACCGCCGTCGAACGCCGGCGGCGGCGAAGCCGGGTGAGTGTCGTTTGGTCGGCGCTAAGCATCGAGATAGCGACGGGTGACTTCCGCCATGAGTTCGTAATGCTGATGGAAAAGCGGCGCGTGTCGATCCGGGTAGGTTTCTAACGTGCCGTTGGGTATCAGCTCAGCCGCCGCCCTGGTGGGCTCGAACAAATCTCCGCCGGTGGCAATGGCCAGGGTCGGCGCCTTTATCTTGGGCAACTGCTCCTCCCCCCGGTATTTGAAAACCGCGTCGTAGGCCCACCAGGCGTTGGGACCGCTACCTAGCTCCTCGCCGAGCAGTTGTACCAACCGCGGTAACGTGACGACCGGACCCTGATGTTGCCAACGTTGTTGCCACATGCGGCCCAATTCCGCCGGATCTTCATAAAGGGGCTTTGGCTTCGCGTTTTTCTTGTACTGGGCCTGGCGCTCTTCGCCAACGTGGAAAGGAATACCCGGTAGCACCAAGCGGCGCACTAAATCCGGTCGCTGCACCGCCAACTCGGCGGCGATAAAACACCCCGTATGAAAACCCAGCGCATCCACCGGCCCGGCAGCCCCGTCGCCGAAACCGAGTCCGTCGAGCACATCCGCCATCGCCAGGGCGTAGTCGCTCATCCTGGGAATCTTCTTCGGTTGATAAGACTCCCCGAATCCCGGGGTATCCGGGCACAGAACCCAGCGGTCCCGGGCCATGAGCGCTTGGTATTCCGCAAAGAAGGCGCCCGAATATGCGCTCGGATGAAAGCAGACCAACGGGGTCTTCTGGGGAATCGCGCTGTCGGGGGCGGCATTGTGGACATGGATCTGCCCGCCCCGCGTGTTCCAGTAGGCCTTCCACCATCGCAGCGGGCTGTCGCCCCGGGCGGTCAGCGGTAACATCGAAGTCATGGCCAGCGCTGACGCGCCGAGCATGAGCTGACGACGGTTCATCTGGGTCACGATTGACTTCATGGGTCGGCTCCGGCGCGAGGGAAACCTCAACATTCCATGTTCCATAGGCAATGTCGAGCGCAGGGCCCGGCTTCGGCCTGGCAGGCCCCGCGAATGCTAATCAAGCACTGGCCCACAGCGTGGCGCTGCGGGTGTTTGACCCTTGCCGAGACTTGCAGGTTTGCGCATAGTGGAGCCCTATTTGGATCGGTTATACCGTAGGAGGATGAACCATGGCATCGGCACCCCACCATGACCTCAAGCTTGGCACCACGTTGGACGAAACTGCTCGCCAGGACTTCGTCGCCACCCTACGCGGCTTCGTTCTCAACGATATGGCCGGCGACATGTCTCAGGTGTACGAACAGGATGTGAAACCCCGCGCCACCCGCGAAATGGGTCATGAGCCCGCTACGGCGAGCGAAGTCCACAAGGCGATGCGGCCCAACCTCACCTTCAAAATGTATAGCTCCATGCGAGTCAACACGCAGGAAATGGTTTGGGACTCGGTGCGGGAGGCAGTGCAAAGAGAAGTGCCGGTTTGGCGCCCGCGGCTAAAGCAAGCCGGCGCCAAGGGCCCGGGCACTCTGCATCTCAATCCCGATCTCGAAATACCCCGCAGCGTGAGCGCAATAGATGTGCATTTGTTGCCGGGTAACTACGACAGCGAACACGGCCCCGAGGATGCCAGTCAGGGGGTGTGGTTCGATCATGGCTCCGCCGTGTTTTACATGGGCCTGCTCGGTCCCGACCAAGGCGATATCGGCCGCTCGATATCGACCTTCATCAAGACCAAGTATCCGGATTTTTCGCCCGACAAGATTCTGGATCTAGGCTGCACCATCGGCCAAAACACGTTGCCCTGGGCGCAAACTTACCCGGACGCCGAGGTGCATGCCATCGATGTGGGCGCACCGGTGCTGCGCTACGCCCATGCGCGCGCCAACGCCCTCGGCGTCGGCGTGCATTGGCATCAAATGAACGCGAGTTCCTTAGACTTCGAGGACGAAACCTTCGATGTGGTCTGGTCGTCCATGTTCTGGCACGAGGTGCCGATCAAAGACATTCGCAAAGCCTTCAAGGAAGCTTATCGGGTACTCAAACCCGGAGGCCTGATGTTGCACATGGAGCTGCCGCCCAATAGCACCCTGTCCGCCTACGATGGCTTCTATTTGGACTGGGACAGTTGGTACAACATGGAACCGTTCTACAAGAGTTTTCGTGATCAAGATCCTAAAGCGCTATGCGTCGAAGCGGGATTTCCCGCCGATGGCTTCGCCCAGTACGTCGTGCCTAGCGTCAACTGGTTTGGCGAGGAAGCCACCAAGCAAGCGGTTGACGAGCAGGGGAAGTTCGATCAGAACACTGGGCGTTTTGCCAACGGCATTTCCTGGTATTCGTTTGGGGCTTGGAAACCCGAATGACCGATGAGCTACAGCTGCCGCGCCACACGCGTGGTAAGCGCCCGCATTTTTTCGAAGATCCTGCGGTCGATCAGATGATGTCCGTGGTGCTCGCCATGGCCGCCGAAGTATCCGTGTTGTATGACCGGGTCGACGCGATGCAGCGCCTAATGGACGAAAAAGGTTCCTTGAGCCGGGCAGAGTTAGAGGCCTATCAACCCGACGAAGCGGCCGCCGCCGAGCGCCAAGCCCGTCGCGAAGCGTATTTGCAGCGGATATTCCGCGTGGTCCGCCGCGAGGCAGGAACATTTTCGACCGAAGAAGCCGAAACCTATACGGCCGAAGTCGAAGCGGAACTCTCCCCCGGGAGTTGAGGTGACCGACAAACCTACCATCGCCATTGCCGGCGCCGGCATCGGCGGGCTGACTGCGGCCGTTGCCCTGAAGAAAGCCGGCTTGACCGCCACCCTCTACGAGCAAGCACCGGAGCTCGGCGAGGTAGGCGCCGGGCTCACGATCACGCCTAACGCCACTCGCATCCTCGATGGGTTAGGACTAGATGCCGCCATGGCCGCGATGGCGGATGCGACGCCCCACGTGGGCGCGCTGGATTGGAAAACCGGCGAACGCGTCGAGTACACTCCGCGCGGGGCCGACGTTTACCTAAAAGCCTACGGTGCCGTCACCCGCCATGTACACCGCGCCGATTTGCATGATGCCCTCATGGCCGCCTTGCAACCGCGCGCGAACCAAATCCATACCGCTCACCAACTGCAAACCGTTAAACAATCGGCGGGCGGCATCGAGCTGGGATTCACCAACGGTCAGACGGCCCAGTGTGACGTGCTGATCGGCTGCGACGGCATCAAGTCCGCAGTCCGCGATGCTTTGTTTCCCACCGAACCACCCCGGTTCACCGGCTATGTCGCCTGGCGAGCCGTGGTCGAGCGCAAACACGCACCGCGGGTCAACCTGGATCCGCATTTCGCAAGCTACGTCGCCGACGGCAAAATGTTCGGCCGTTACCCGCTGCGCCACGGTAACGTCATCAACTGCGTCGCCATGGCAAAACGCGACAGTGCCGGCGATGAAAGCTGGACCGCGCGGGATGACGTAAACAACGTGCTCAAAGAGTTCGAAGGTTGGCATCGGGACGTCATCGACATCATCAAGGCCATCCCCGCCGACGGCTGTTTTCGTTGGTCGTTACATACCCGCAAGGCCCTGGATAGCTGGGTTGACGGCCGCGTCACGCTCCTAGGTGACGCGGCCCACCCCATGACTCCGTTCCTAGGCATGGGTGCCGCGCTGGCCATCGAGGATGCGGCGGTGTTGGGCCGGTGTTTCGGCAAATACGGCCCCGATTGGGATGCGGCGTTGGCTGCGTATCAGGCGGCGCGGCTCGAGCGCGGTAACGCGATTTTCGCACGGTCCATTAGCCAGGGAGAGCGTTTGTTCGGCACCGGTGCCAGCAAACACCATCGCTCGCCGGGGTTCGGGCTCGATGATCTTTATCGCTACGACGCGCTCAGCGTCGATATCTAGGCGTGCGCTTAAGTCGCCGAAGCCTGGAAAATACTCTCGATGGACATGTCCAAAGTCTTATTGAATACATCGTCCGTTTGCTGCGCGGAGAGACCTTCCGTTAGGGCTCGCGAGAAGCTCGCTACCATACCGTTGTGGCGGGCTAGGCGAGTGTTGGCTTCTTCGCGGCTGTAGCCTCCGGACAGAGCGACGACCTTGAGCACCTTCGGATGCTCGATACAATCCCGGTACAGGTTGTCTTGCTCCGGCAGCGTGAGTTTCAACATCACTTGATCCGCCGCCCCCAGCCGGTCCAGCTGTTCCATGATGGCGGCCTTTAGAAGTGCCTCCGCCTCGGCCTTGTCGGGGCAATGGATGTCGATCTCGGGCTCTATAATCGGGACCAGGCCCGCGGCTAGGATCTGCTTGCCCACTTCGAATTGCTGGTCGACGATTGCTTTGACCCCGGCGGGGTTGGCTTGCTTAATCACCGAACGCATTTTGGTTCCAAAGATCCCTTTCGATTTGGCCTTGGAGAGCAAAGCATCCAAGCCCGGATTGGGTTTCATCAACTGGACCCCGTCTTGCTCATCCACCAACCCTTTATCGACCTTCAGAAACGGCACCACATTTTTCACCTGCCACAAATAGTCTGCGGTTGATTTTCCCTCGACATCTCTGTCCATCGTGTTTTCAAACAAGATCGCGCCCAGAATGCGATCGCCGTTGAACGACGGACTCGTCATGATCCGCGTTCGCATTGCATGGATCACGTCGAACATCTCTTGGTCGTTTGAATAAGCATCCTCGCCGATGCCGTAGATGGCCAGTGCCTTGGGCGTGCTGCCTCCACTTTGGTCCAGGGCGGCAACGAACCCGGGTTGAGTTTTGATTTTATTAATCTGCGCTTCGAAGTCGCTCACTATCACTGTCCCCAAAAAACGTTGAATGAAAAGACCTTGTTGCGGTCACTAAGTTACAGTCACTATTCTAACGCAAGCCGGCAGCGACTTCTGTAGGTATCGTGGCCTTGGCCATTAAGTCAAAAATACGGATTAGGATGCCAATACTCCGGATTCACAGAGGCGGTCGATTTCCGTTTGGGTCAATCCCCAATCCAGCAACGTCCGGTTATTATCGCCACCGGGTTCCGTGGGCGGGGACTGAATCCGCGAAGGTGTCCGGGAGAAGCGGGGCGAGGGTCCCGGTTGCACGACGCCTTCTACGTCGACGTAAACGTCCCGTGCCTGGTTGTGGGGGTGATACGGGGCCTCCTGCAGCGATAGCACCGGCGCAAAACAGGCGTTCGAACCGGAAAAAATCTCGGCCCATTCGTCCCGGGTCCGGGAACGAAACACCTCGGCGAAACGGCGCTTCAAAGCGGGCCATTCGGCCGAATTTTGTTGGTCAGCGGGGCTGACGTCAGCCAGCCCTAGGCCACTCAACAAATCCCGATAAAAACGGTTCTCGACGGCGCATACGGCCACGAATTTGCCATCCTTCGTGAGGTAGGTCTGCGCATAGGGGGCGCCGCCGTCGAGCATGTTGACGCCACGCTCGTCCCGCCACAACCCTTGAGCCATGAGGCCGTAGAACATCGTTAACATCGAAGCGACGCCATCCACCATCGCTGCGTCCACCACCTGGCCCTGGCCGGAACGCGAGGCCTCCAATAATGCCGCTAACATGCCGACCGCTAAATACAGGGCCCCACCGCCGAAATCACCGATCAGATTCAGCGGCAGCGGCGGCTTACCGTCGGCCTCACCGATACAATGTAACGCCCCGGCCAAGGCGATGTAGTTGGTGTCGTGACCCACATCTCGGGCCAGCGGGCCGGTTTGCCCCCAACCGGTCATGCGTCCATACACCAGGCGCCGATTACGGGCCAAACAAACGTCTGGGCCCAGCCCCAGCCGCTCCATGACGCCCGGGCGGTAGCCCTCATAGAGGGCGTCGGCCCCGGCGCAGAGTTTCAACACGAGTTCCACGCCCTCGGATTTTTTTAGGTCAACGGCGATCAGCGGCCTGCTGCGATTCATGGTGTTGAACCGAGCGGGCACGCTGATACCCAGGTCCCCGGCCGCCAGGCGATCGACGCGAATGACCTGCGCGCCCATGTCGGCGAGCAACATGCCGCATAGCTGTCCCGGCCCGATGCCGGCAATTTCCACGACCTTGAATCCGCACAGCGGGCCCCGCGGCTCTTGGCGTTCACTCATGCAAAGAACTCGCCCGCGACGTTGGAGAAATGTTGCATTTGCTCGACGGTGCCCAAGCTGATCCTGCACCAATCTTCGTAGCCCGCGTAGCTGCCGCCCACGAGGATTTTTCGGCCCCTGAGAAAATCCCTGAAGGCACTGACCTTGCCCGTCTTGACGAGGACGAAGTTGCCTGCCGACAGTGTGTAGGCCAAGCCATGTTGACCGCAGAATCGGTACAGCTCCTCGCGCGCCTCGCGGATCTTGCCGACACTGAACGCCTGAAACTCTAGATCCTCATAACTAGCGATAGCCGCATTGATACTCAACACGTTGCCCATACTCATGCGCAACCCTTTCGCTCGAGTAATCAGCGCCGGCGGGGCAATGATGAATCCGACCCGTAGACCGGCGAGGCCGTGGATCTTCGAAAAAGTGCG
>JAHEKG010000034.1:0-4365 GCA_024638475.1 Rhodospirillales bacterium
TGGAACAGCTGCCAAACCCCTCGAGCTGGATGGTCAGGGAGTCATAGCCCTGGCCGAGCCCTTCGATGCGATCCAGCGTTGTACGCTCCGATTCTTTGATGCGAAAAATCGCCAGGTGGACGCTGCTGTCACCCGCGTTCACGTTGCACTTGCCGGAGCTATCCTTGAACCCAGCCTTGTTGAAGCGAAGTTCGTGACCGCTCAGCACGTGTGTCCCTAACAATTCGGCCGACGAGACCCGCTTGCTCAGGCGAAGCGGATGCAAATTCGAGCCGTAGGCGGCGTAGTGATACCAGCTTGATGGCCGCGCAGTCACCGCTTAGGGCCCACACGCGGCATCCGGAGAGAATTTTTCGCCAGTGTTGATGCCAACGAGACTTCCCTGGTCGTCAAACTCAAAGCGCAGCCCATTGAGCTCGACGGTGCATTCGGTCTCCACAATGAATGCATCCGGGTTTTGCTCCCTCAGGATTGTCACGATATCTTTCTTGTTGTAACCGTCGCGCGGGAAAGCGGCGGCCAATACACTAAGGTCCTGCTTTGTCTGCGCATACCCCTCCGAGATGTAGGTGATCGTGATGCCTTGATCGACGATCCCATAAAGGAGTACGCCGATACCAAGCAGCGCTCCAGCGAGCAGCGAGAAAAAGGCGATGCGCCACTGTCTTGAAGCGTTAACCAAGGCTTTGGGCACCGAAGGCGGGGTCAAGTGTCATTGGCAGCGGATCGTGAGGCGCCATCACATGAGGCACTTGATCTGACCTCGAACCAATCCCCCGCAGTTTTCTGGACGAACATGCGGCCATATTCGTAGTAAGCATCAATACGGGAGCCATAGCCAGTACTCTTGCCCGCCATGTGCACTTCCCGGCTGGCCTCGTAATAGCGAACCTCGCCATTCACCGCCAACTCAACGCAGCTCACGTCGTCGGATCGGACCGGCACCCACTTCGTTCGGCCAGGTTTGATCTTCGTCGGTTCTAGATGTTCCCAGTGGCTGTGGTACACCAACGTATCCGCGGACTTATTGTGAATATACAAGCGCGTTACCGCGGGACAGCCGGTAAGCACAAGACAGCCGAGTATAGCGAAGATGTATCTCATGCCGACGAATGCCTAGTTCCTAGTGCCTATTGGGTCTAGTTTAGCCGAGAACTCCTGAGAGGTCCGCTAGCGCCAGTTGCAGTTACTCGCGCACCGCCTGGCGATGCCCCAGTGCGCGGTATAAGTGTCAGCCGCGGCGACTGGTCGTATCGTTTAGCGCCGATACTTTGTTTTTCATGCGAGGTTGCCGGTTCAGGGTCGAAGGCCCACCAGCCATCCTGGTAGTCGAGCGTGGCGTTATTCAGTTCGGAGTAGTGTTGTTGCTGTCCAAGCAGTATCTCAAGGCCGCGAGTCATGATTGTGGCATAGTCGCGCCACTGCTCTCGATTAACAACGACGATCGACCAACCCGACCGGTGAGTCACTGTGCCATCGGAGCTGTGGATTTCCGTCTCACCCTTCGAAATCATCAACACTGCCCTTGGATCGTCCTCGTAAGCCATAAGGGCCACGCAGCGATTGTACGCCGCGTCCGTCAGTGTGAAATTTGGCAAGGCCGGCGCCGCATTCTCATGTAAAGGCGCCGACTCCTCAGCGCAGCTGGCGAGTACGGCCACTAGCACACAAGCTAAGGGAATACGCATGCGATATAACGAAGCGAAATACCTCTCGTTCGTTCGGAGGAGCGAAACCCTCATGGCATGGCATTTTCTAGCGGGTGCAATATAACTCCACGTGCATCGTCAGCATACCAGACCCTTCGGTTTGCCTGAAAACGGCCAGCGTCTGCAGTCAATGGAGCGAGCGACCGGGCCAAGGCGGCACAATCCACCGGGGCGCGTTACCATACCCGGATGGAAGGCCCTAGCCTCAGTCAGATTCGAGATGCCGCGGAACAACTCCGGCCCCACGTGCTGGTGACGCCGACGCTCACTTGGCAGAGCAGTGGCTTGACGTCGTTCGTCGGGGCGGATACCCGCGTCAACCTCAAACTCGAGATCCTGCAGCACACCAGCACGTTCAAAGCGCGGGGCGCCTTGTCCGTTTTGCTCAACACGCCCGAGGCGGAGCTGGCGAACGGCGTTACGGCCGTGAGCGCCGGCAACCATGCCATTGCCGTCGCGTTTGCCGCGAACCTCCTCGGGGTGGACGCCAAGCTGGTGATGCTGGAGAGCGCCAACCCGCTGCGGCGGGCGCTGACGCGTGAGTACGGGGCCGAAATCTTAATGGCCAACGACCCCGTCACCGGCTTCGCATTGGCCGAACACATCGCCGACACGGAGGGCCGGGTATTCGTGCATCCCTTCGAGGGTCCGTTTACGACCCTGGGCACGGCCACGCTCGGCGTCGAGTGGATCGAGCAGGTCGAAGAACCGCTGGACGCGATCATCGTCGGCGTCGGCGGCGGGGGGCTTATGTCGGGAGTCGCCACGGCGGTCAAGCTGCTCAGCCCCGAGACCGAGGTCATCGGCGTGGAGCCTACCGGCGCAGACACCATGCACCGCAGTTTCGCCGCGGGGCAGCCCAGAAAACGGGACGTGATCGACACGATCGCGGATAGCTTGGGCGCGCCCATGGCAATGCCCTACAGTTTCGAACTTTGCCGTAAGAACGTGGACCGGTTAGCCCTGGTGTCCGATCAGCAAATCCTGGCGGCCATGCACCTGTTGTTCCTGGACCGAAAACTTGCCGTCGAGCCGGCCGCCGCCGCGGGCCTGGCGGCACTCGTGGGGCCGCTTCGCGAGGATCTGCGCGGCAAACATGTGGGCCTGCTGCTGTGCGGCAGCAACATCGATGCACAATCGTTTTTCGATTTTTTGAGAATGCAGGGCCGCACCAACACTAGAAGGAATCGACGTGACTGAAACCATCCGCGCCATTGTGGCTCGCGACAACGACGGCCGTGTGAGCGGCCAAGTGGAAGAGCTGAGTCTGGATCAGCTGCCCGACGAAGACGTCTTGGTCGGCATCGACTACTCCACGCTGAACTACAAGGATGGCTTAGCCGTCAGCGGTAAGGGCAAGATCTGCCGCAGCCTACCCATGGTCTGCGGCATCGATTTGGCGGGCAGCGTTTTGGAATCAAGGAGCAAAGATTACAAGCCGGGCGACCGCGTCCTCGTCAACGGTTACGGGTTGTCGGAAAAATTTTGGGGCGGATATGCCCAACAGCAACGCCTGAAGCCTGAGTGGCTGGTACCCGTGCCCACCGGTCTCAGCAACGAACAGGCGATGGCGATCGGCACCGCGGGGTATACGGCGATGTTGTGCGTGCAGGCTATCCAGGATGCCGATGTGACTCCGGATGCCGGGCCCGTGGTCGTGACCGGCGCGAGCGGGGGCGTGGGTTCGGTGGCCGTGATGTTATTGGCGCAACTGGGTTACGCCGTCACGGCGGTGACGGGTAAGGCCGAAGGCGCGGAGTTTCTTAAGGGGCTCGGTGCGGCGGCCACCCTGTCCCGCGATGAACTGGCGCGCCAATCCAAACCGCTGGAAAAAGAAACCTGGGCGGCGGCCGTTGACACGGTTGGCAGCAGCACGCTCGCGACGGTGCTGGCGCAGACCCGCTACGAGGGCATTGTTACAGCCTGCGGGTTGGCGGGCGGGTTCGATTTGCCGACCACAGTGATGCCCTTCATTCTCCGCGGCGTTACCTTGCGGGGTGTCGATTCGGTAATGGCTTCCCAACAGCGGAGGCGGCGTGCCTGGGCGGGCCTCGGCGAATTAGTGGATGCTGCGGTACTGGGTACGATTTATCGGGTCGAGCCGTTGAGCCGCGTGCCGGAATTAGCCAACGAGATCGTCGCGGGGAACATCAAGGGCCGCGTCGTTATCGATGTCAACGGCTAGCGCCGAATTATCTCGGCCTAGTCGTACTTGTACTTGGGTGCCCAACCGCCGCTGCCTTCCGGCAGCAGGTCGAATAGGCTCCACACATTACAGAAGTCATCGCCGGGCCCAAACCAGGTATCCGACACCCTTAAGATTTCGTCGCCGTCTTTGCGATACACCGACACCCCGGGTTGCCAGCCGTCGTCGCCCTTGTAACCCATGTCCTCCGCAAAGCTGGTGCCTTCATGGGACACCATGGGAAATCGCCAGCCGCGCGAGGCCTTGAAGGCGGCCTGTTGCTTCGGCGAATCCGGCGAGCTCAGAACGAACGCGGCGCGGCTTTGCAAGTGGTCGTTCACGCCGTTGAAGCCGTCCGCCCACAATGTGCAATAGGGGCAGGAGACGCCCATGTTGTGGACGATGAAGAGGTGATCGTGGTCCCCGAATAGTTCCGCCAGCGTCACCGTGCCGTCAGGCGTCGTAAAGGTG
>JAHEKG010000034.1:4375-18079 GCA_024638475.1 Rhodospirillales bacterium
TGTCCACGGCTTGCGGTTCGACTTCCCCTTGCACACTGCGCATCTTTTCTTTGAGCGCAACGATTTGCTGGCGATAGTCGTTCAGGGATTGAGTGGCTTGTTGGTATTCCATGGTCTGCTCCATAGTCGCGTGGTGTTGGTCTAGTTATGGTTGGTTTTTCTGCTCTTCGAGTTCCGCGAGCCAGGCGGCGATGGTGTCGAATTGCGCTTGCCAGTATCGGCTGTACTGATTAATCCACACAGCGGCGGCGTAAATCGGGCCCGCATCCAAGCGACAACGGCTGATCCGCCCGCTGCGCCGTTGACTGATGAGTCCGGCTTTGACAAGCACCTGAATGTGGCGGGAGACCGCTTGCAGCGAAATATCGAACGGCGCCGCTAGGTCGGAGACGGTCAGATTGTCCTCCTCCTGTAGCCGACTCAGGATGGCGCGCCGCACTGGGTCCGCCAGGGCCGCGAAGGCCCGATTCAGGGTTTCTTCCGTGAAATCGCCGGGCTGATGAGCGCTGAAGTTTTCGGCCGGGTTCAATGGGAACTCACATAGTCAACAATATGGTTGATATTCAACCATATTGTTGATTGTCTGGCAAGGCGAGCTTTTAGCTATGCTTGCGGCCTTACTAGGCGGCACGGCGAGCTTCGGTGGTGGATGAAAAAACCCTATGGGCGGAGGCCTCGGCGCACTTGCAGGCAGGCTTCGCCGACTTGCCCACCGCCGCAGGGGTTCCCTTGGATAGCCGCGCGGCGGAGGTGCTGTGGGAAGTGGCCGAGCGTCTGCGTGACAACTATCCGTACTTTCACCCGCTGTATGCGGGCCAGATGCTGAAGCCGCCCCATCCGCTGGCGCGCCTCGCCTATGGTCTCGCCCAACAGATCAACCCCAACAACCATGCCTTGGATGGCGGCCGAGCCAGTTCGGCGATGGAGAAGGAGGCAGTGGCTGAACTCGCGGGGTTGTTCGGTTGGCAGCGACATCTCGGACATCTGTCGACCGGCGGTACGTTCGCCAATCTCGAGGCGTTGTGGGTCGGCGGGCAACTGGCGCCCGGGAAAACCGTGCTGGCCTCGGCCCAGGCGCACAACACCCACACCCGTATTGCCCAGGTGCTGCAGCTACCCTTCGAGACCGTTGCAGCCGATGCGGCCGGGCGCATGGACGCAGACGCGTTGGCGGCGCGGTTAGCGCAAGGCAACGTCGGTATGGTGGTCGCCACCGCCGGCACGACCGCCATGGGCGCCGTTGACCCCGTGGCAGAGATTCTTAAGTTGCGCGACCGGTTCGAGTTCCGTGTGCACGTGGACGCCGCCTACGGCGGGTATTTTCGTCTCGTTAATACGCTAGAGCCGCGCACCCGGCGGGCGCTGGCGGCAATCAGCCATTGCGATTCCATCGTGATCGACCCCCACAAGCACGGTCTACAGCCCTACGGCTGCGGTTGTGTGTTGTTCGCGGACCCCACCGTTGGGCGCTTCTTTCAGCATGATTCGCCGTACACCTATTTCACCTCCGACGAACTTCACTTGGGCGAAATCAGCCTCGAGTGTTCGCGGGCGGGGGCGAGTGCGGTAGCGCTATGGGCGACCCAGCGATTGTTACCGTTAGTCGAGGGCGGAGAGTTTGCCCAAGGGCTGGCGGCAGGGCGTGAGGCCGCCGTAGAACTGTTCGGCCGGTTGCGCGGCTCGAACAATTGGCTGGTCGCCTGGCCGCCGGAACTGGATATCGTTTGCTGGGCACCGGCCGGCGGGTCCGCCAGCGCGATCTCGGCCCGCACCCGGGCGGTGTTCGCCGCCGCGGCCCGCCAAGACCTGCACTTGGCGATGGTGTCTTTTCCCACGGAATTAATGAGGCAGCATTGGCCCGCCGTCGACTTCGATCAGGATACGGTGACTTGCCTGCGTTCCTGTCTGATGAAGCCGGAACATTTGACTTGGCTCGATGCTATTTGGGAAAAATTGGAGGCGGCGCTGACAACCGCGTAGGCCTTACTCCAGCCGCGGCGGAATCGCTTGGATGTCACCCATGCTCGTCAGGGCATCGCGAATCTCGGCGGGTATGGGCATGGACTTGAGGTTGCCGTCCTCTTGAATCTGCGCAAACACACGCACCGCATGACCTTCGGTGACCTGTTGGCCGGTGCGCATGTTGACGGCCTTGCAGTTCCAGTGCAGGGTCTTGTCGCGGATGTCCTTCAGGGCGATGGTACAGGTGACCCGGTCACCGTAGGCTGCCGGCCCGACAAATCGAAAATGAATCTCGCCCATGACGAATGCCGTTTGGGTGTCCTTGATCATCCGGTCGATGGGGAAGCCGACGTGGCGAAACAACTCGTGTTCGACGTCATTGAACCAGGCTAATTCCCGCGGGTAGTAGACGAGACCAAACGGGTCGGATTCGCCCCAGTTGACCGAAATTTCCATTGAATACATCGCCATAGATATAACTCTTCAGTGCGAGAATAATTCTTGTTGGGCGCCCATCCTAGCGCCAAGCCGCGCGGGGCAACAACTTGGGCGCGTGCTCATTGTTCATTCAACGCCCAATCGTAGGGCAGGTAGTCGACGCGGAAGTCGCGGGATCGGAGCGCGGTCCCGGCCGCAGCGGGTGCCGCCCGGCTGATAAAGTGCACGACACCCGCCTGTTCGGTCTTGCCCGCCAGTTCGCCATCGACTGCCGGCGGTAGCGGGAAGTCCTCGGGGAACCACTTGAAAATTGCCGAGATCGAAATCCGCCGGCGGCGCGGGTCGATGCGCAATCCTTTTGTAGCGTTCGCGAGGAAACCAGTGAGTTGCTCCTGCAACTGAGTGTCGAGCTCCGCCGCGCGGTAGGCCTCGGCTCGAAGTTCCGGACAACTTACCGCGGCGCACACGAGCGCAAAATGAATGCGCGGTTCATTGAAGTTCGCGCGGATGATGCCGTGCTCGATGTCATCCAGCGAGCGTCGTTCTCCGCCGATCACACGCCGCTTTAGCGTCCACACGGCGTCGATTTGCTGAATGCTGGAGCGGGGGAACGCGAACCCTCGCAGGCCCCGGCGCTTTAACGGGTAGTGGGCAACGATGGTGTCGATGGCCAGGGCATTGTAGGCGTTGATCCAAAAGGCCAGCTGCTGGGCGTCATCCCAGCCGGCGATGTCTTCTGCACTCACCGCATTGAGCGACTCTAAGTAATCCGCGAGGCCGGCGGGTCGTGCGGCCAGGGCCGCATAGTCCACGCGCCCTTCGGCGACATGGGCTTGCAGCAGCGCGGTGAGGTCACGGTGATCGTGGTCGAACGCTTCCGCCGCGGGTAGCAGGCATAACCACGCGCTCAGTATCAACAGGGCTCTGGTCGCCATATTGCGTTACTCCGCGACGTTCTCGATGATCAACGCGACGCCCTGGCCAACGCCGACGCACATCGTGCACAGACCATAGCGGCCGGAAGTGGCTCTGAGTTGATAAGCGGCGGTGGCAACGAGCCTGGCACCGGACATCCCCAACGGGTGCCCGAGGGCGATGGCGCCGCCGTTGGGGTTTACCTGTGGTGCGTCATCGGGGAGTTGCAGTTGGCGTAACACCGCGAGGCTCTGGGATGCGAACGCTTCGTTGAGCTCGATGGTATCCATAGCGTCGAGACTGAGCCCACCCAGCGCCAGCGCTTTTTGACTGGCAGGTACCGGGCCGATGCCCATCAGCCGAGGGTCGACCCCCGCGCTCGCCGCCGCGACGATTCTGGCAAGGGGGCTGAGGCCGAACTGCTGCACGGCGGCCGCTGAGGCAAGTAAAACCGCGCAAGCGCCATCGTTGACGCCCGACGCATTGCCCGCCGTGACGGTGCCATTGGCGCGAAACGGCGTCGGCAGTTGGCCGAGCACTTCCAATGTCGTGTCCGCGCGGGGATGTTCGTCGCGTTGTACGACGATGTCATCACCCTTGCGCTGAGGAATTCTGACCGGCATCAGTTCGTGGTTAAAGAAACCATTGTGTTGCGCGGCCGCCGTCTTTTGCTGGCTGGCGTAGGCAAAGCGGTCCTGATCGTCGCGACTGATGGCGAATTGTTCGGCGACGTTTTCGCCCGTTTCCGGCATGGAATCGATGCCGTATTGGCGTTTCAAAACCGGGTTGACGAAGCGCCAGCCGATGGTCGTGTCGAATATTTCTGCCCGTCTGCTGAAGGCGGTCTCCGCTTTGGGCATCACCAACGGTGCCCTGGACATCGACTCGACGCCACCCGCGATGATGAGGTTTGCCTCGCCGGACTTGATAGCGCGCGCCCCCATTGCCACTGCGTCCATGCCGGAGCCGCAGAGGCGGTTGAGTGTGGCACCCGGCACGCTGGTGGGTAGCCCGGCGAGCAGGGCGGCCATACGGGCGACATTCCGATTGTCTTCACCGGCCTGATTGGCACAGCCGAGTAGGACGTCATCCACGGCCGCTGCGGTTATGCCGCGGTTGCGGGCCAGCAATTCCCGGATCGGTAATGCGGCCAAGTCGTCCGTGCGGACCGTTGCCAGGGCCCCGCCGTAACGACCGATGGGGGTGCGCACCGCATCGCATAGAAAAGCCTCGGTCACGGCGTTGTCGCTCCGGGGTAGGCGGCCAAGCTGCCGCCCGACCTGGCTAGGTCGCGCAACAGCGCTGGCGGCTGCCAGTACTGTTCGCCGTGAATATCCCGGAACTCGCACACTCGCCGGTAAACCTTGTCGAGACCAACAAGGTCGGCGTACAGCATCGGGCCGCCGCGATAACGAGGAAAGCCGTAACCATTCACCCAGATGACATCGATATCCGATGCTTTTACCGCGAAGCCCTCTTCCAGAATCCGGCAGCCCTCGACGATCAACGCATAAATGCAGCGCTCAACGATCTCGTCCGCGGGGATGGTGCGGCGTTGGATGCCGAGGCGCGCGGACTCGGCCGCGATCAGGGCCTGGACTTCCGGATCCGGCAGCGGCGTTCGCGAACCGGCCTCGTAGCGATACGTGCCCTTGCCGGTTTTTTGGCCGTAACGCCCCGCCTCGGCCAGCAGGGTGGCGATCAGAAAGTAACGGGGGTCATCCGGCAAGTCGGTACGCTCCTGCCTAACCTTGTAGCTTACGTCGAGGCCCGCGAGATCGCCGACGGCGTTGGGCCCCATGGCCATGCCCCAATCGGTGAGGGCCTGATCGATGATTTCCGGGGCGGCGCCTTCCAACAACAATAATTGGCTTTCCCGGGTGTAGCCGTAGAACATACGGTTGCCGACGAAACCGAAACAATTGCCCACGACAACGCCGATCTTGTTGACCTGTTTTCCGAAGCTCAGCGAGCTGGCAATCACCTCGATCGAGGTCGCTCGGCCGCGGACGATTTCAAGTAGGCGCATTACATGTGCTGGAGAGAAGAAATGCAGGCCCACGACGTCTTCGGGCCGTGCCGTTGCTTTAGCGATGAGGTCGACGTCCAGCGTAGACGTGTTGGTCGCGAGGATCGCGCCGGGTTTGCAGTGTGCGTCCAAGGCCCTAAACACAGTCTGCTTGATCGCCATCGTTTCGAACACCGCTTCGATGGCGAGGTCGAGTTCGCTGAACGCGCCGTAGTCATCCGTGGTGGTCAGTAGTTCCATACGAGCGTCGCGCATACTCGCCGTCAGGCGGCCCTTGTCGACTTGCACAGCTAGAAGTTTTTCGATGCTGGCCCGGCCGCGCGCGAGCGCGCCCGCATCCGTGTCCAGCATCACCACCGGCAGGTTGACGTTCATGCAGGCCAGGGCGATGCCGGCGCCCATGGTGCCGGAGCCGACAACGCCTACCGTTTCTATCGGCCGCCGCGGCGTGTTGCGATCGATGCCCGGCAGTTTCGCCACCGCGCGCTCGGCGAAAAACAGATGTCGCATGGCTGCGGATTGAGTTGACGCCATGCAGGCTGCGAATAATTCACCCTCGATTTCGAGGCCCCGCGCAAAATCGTGTTCGCAAGCCGCCCTGACGCAGGCGACGATGCGTTCGGGTGCCTCGAATCCCCGCGTTCGGCGTTTGATCTTGGCGGAATACTCGTCGAAGAAGCCGTCGCCGACTTCGGGCGAAGGCAGTTGACTGACGCGACGCAGGCCGGTGCCCTGCCGCAGCAGTTCGCCCGCATAACTGACGGCGGCAGCCTGCAGGTCATCATCGGCTATGACGCGATCCAGGATGCCGTTGTCCAATGCGGCGCCCGCGTTGATGGGATTGCCGGAGATCATCATGTCCAACGCCGCTTCCGCACCTACGAGGCGGGGTAGGCGCTGGGTGCCGCCCGCCCCGGGCAAGAGGCCGAGCTGCGATTCCGGCAGGCCCACCTTCGCGCTGGCCACTGCTATGCGGTGATGACACGCGAGTGCCGTTTCGAGCCCGCCCCCGAGGGCCGTGCCGTGAATGGCCGCCACGGTAAGTTTTGGGCTGGCGTCGATTTGCGCCAAGACGTCCCGCAGGCTCGGGTCCCGGGCCGGTTTGCCGAACTCCGTGATGTCCGCGCCCGCAAAAAAAGTGCGGCCCGCACAGATGAGCACGATCGCGTCGGCCGCGTCGTCGGCCACCGCAACACTGAGCTGCTTTGCGAGGCCCGCGCGGACCGCGTGAGACAAAGCGTTCACCGGTGGATTGTCCACCGTGATGATGGCTACTCTGGAGGTGATCGTCATGGTGACGGGTAGGGATGGCATGCGCGCTTTGCTTTCACTGTTTTTGCAAGCCTCAAGTATATCGCCTTTGTTCCTGGGAAGGAGTGCGCGTGCGGACCGGTACCGCAAGGTATGATGGGCGCTCTCGATGGCGACGACTTGGCTGCTATGCAGGCATTCATGTTGGGTAACGAGCCGTTCATCCGGCTGAGCGTGTTTGCGGGCGTGTTCGCGGTCATGGCGCTGTGGGAGCTCGTTGCGCCGCGCCGGGTGACCGCCCTCGGCCGGCCATTTCGCTGGGCTAACAATCTCGGGTTGATGCTGATCGGCACGTTGCTCGTGCGGCTGCTTTTCCCGGTGGTCGCCACCGGATTCGCGATCCTCGCGCAGGCGAAGGGATGGGGGCTCTTCAACACCATTGCTACCCCCGACTGGCTGGCGTTCGTGATCTCTTTTTTAATTCTCGACTGTGCGATCTACCTTCAGCATGTGATGTTCCACGCCGTGCCGGTTTTCTGGCGCGTCCATCGAGTACATCATGCGGATCTCGATTTTGATATCACCACCGGAATCCGTTTCCATCCGGTCGAGATCCTTTTGTCGATGGTCATCAAGCTGGGCGTCGTCGCGATCCTGGGGCCTCCTGTGTTGGCGGTGTTAGTTTTTGAAGTGGTTTTGAACGCCACTGCCGTTTTTAATCACAGCAATGCCCGCCTTCCTATCGGCGTGGATCGCTGGCTGCGTTGGTGGCTCGTGACGCCGGATATGCATCGGGTTCATCATTCCGCGGTGCCCGAGGAGACGCACAGCAACTTCGGTTTCAACTTGCCGTGGTGGGACCGGCTGTTTCGCACGTATCGGGCCCAGCCTCAGGCCGGCCACCGCGACATGACCATCGGCTTGCCCATTTTCCGTTCGCCGCGCGAACTGCGGCTCGACCGGCTGTTGCTGCAACCGTTAACGCGGCCGGAGTCTGCGGAGGAGTGACCGAAAGGACTGGTTGTCCGGTAGTTGGGAACGCCCTGCCTGGGTAATCCTTGACAGCATCCCACCTGCGCGGATGATGACCCGGTGGATCATATAATAAGGAGAACCAACCGATGATCACGGCGCTCTACGCGGGCCTCCTCGGGCTCGTCTCTTTGTGGCTTTCTTTCGGTGCCGGCAGCCTGCGCGGCAAGACCGGCATTTCCATCGGCGACGGCGGTAACCCGGAACTCCTGTTGGCGATGCGCAAGCACGCCAACTTCACGGAATACGCCCCCATTTTCTTGATTCTGTTGGCGCTGCTCGAGGTGAATGACGTGCCGTCGATGGCGATTCATGCCATGGGTGGCGGATTCGTCGTCGCGCGAGTATGCCACGGCGTCGGGCTGAAGGCCGATACCATGGCCGGGATGGGTCGGTTGATCGGCGCCGCCGGTAGCGCGTTAATTACTTTGGTGGCATCGATCTGGGCGATCGTTACGTTTTTTTAAGGCGCCGGCCGGGGTGCCGTCGGCCCGGCGATGCCCATGGCCTTTCGGTAAGCCGGCCGCTGGGAAACGCGCTCGATGTACCGTTGCGCATTGGGCAGGTCGTCTATCGTCCGGCCGCCGAACGCGGGTAGTGCAGTCAGATTAGTCATCGCCATGATCTCGCAAAGCGTGAATTCATCACCCGCAAGATAAGGGTTTTCGCCCAGGCGCGCGTCAAGCTGTTTATAGAGACCTTCCTGCCGCCGCTGGGTGGTCTTCGCGAGGTTCTCGTTCGCCGCCGTGATGCCGGTTGCCTGGATCGCCAGATTGACGAGAAAGCTCGTCTGGGCATTGTTGTTGAACATCAGCCAATACAAGTAATCCGGGTAGTTGGGGTGATCGGGGGCAAGTGTGAAGCGTCCGTCGCCGTATCGATGGGCGATGTATTGCACGATTGCGGTGGATTCCGCCATGACCAGGTCACCATCGCGGATGGTGGGTGCGGTGCCCATGGGGTGTAAGGCGCAGTACTCCGGTGGCGCCAACATGTCTTCGCCGCGTTCGAACCATTCGAGCTCATAGGGTAGGCCCAGTTCCTCCATCAGCCAGACGACACGATCCGATTGAGACTGGGCAAGATGGTAGATCGTAATCATGGTTGTTTTTCCGATTAGGCAAGGGCGGGACGGGCGTCCGGCATCAGGGCATCACGCAGCGGAAATTTTTCGCGACCCAGTTGGCGGGGTCGTTAGCACCTTGCGGTGGCCCCGCGTACACCGTCTTGGCCGGGTGTGCACACACCGGGCGTTCGTTGTCGACCACGCCGTTGGTGCGGTTGACGGCGATCACCGCGTCCGGCGCCGTGCCTTGCTCCACCCACGCCACGAGCGGCGCCAGCGGATCCCATTCGTCTGGACCGGGGCCGCCGCGGCAGTGCGCCATGCCCGGAAACATGAACAAGCGGGCATGTTCCCGGGCTTTGGCAAGATTGCCCTGAAACGTCGCATCGACAACATCCTGGTAGTAATCGAGCGTCGGCTCCGGGTGGGCGCCCACATCGATCCAGCCATGGTAGAGGATGAGTTTACCGCCATGGTGAATCAGAAAGCGCTCGAGATTGGGATCGGCGGCATTGGTAATGGCTTTCATGAAGTCGCCCTTGCCCGTGGTGACGTCGTCGATATTGAATTGCCACCACGCCCATTCCGGCAGGACGCTATCCGTGTCCGGCGTGTAACTGACATCCGCCGGGTTGGCTACCGGAATACCTGGATCGGTTTCGTAAAACAGGTAGGCGCCGTGATTGCTGGCGTTTAGCAACGCGAATGGAAACTGGTCGTTGTCGGCGTCCGGGAAGTAACGCGTCCATCCCAGCTCGGAGCCCAGCGCCAGGCCCTTCAGAATAGTGACGCCTCGGCTATCGTAGGCGCCGCGATAGTAGTCCTTGAGAACGCGAATTTGCGCCGGTGTGAAACAATCCACGGCGTTATCGGTTTTACAGATGAGATCGCTCAAGTCACGCTGTGGATCGAAGTCGCAGGCAAGCGGATCGCCCAACACCCCGTCCTTGATGCCATCCAACGCGTCGCACTGCTGCAATACGCGTTTGTGAAGCGTGTCGAGCTTGCGCCGGTCGTCGAAGCGGCCGTCGCCATCCCGGTCCGTGTAGGGAACGCCGGCGAAATTGTCCGCGAAGGCGCGCTGCAACATCCACACGTGCGACAGATTCAATTCTTGATAGAAATTGACGGGGGCGCCCGCGACGATGCCGTCGAAGTCATTCGGAAAACGTTGTGCTTCCATCAAGCCTTGGCGGCCGCCGGTGGAACAGCCTTCATGGTAGGCGTACCTGGCCGGTTGGCCGTAATAGGCGCGGATCAGGTGTTTGGCTGCTGTGGCGGTGACGTGAACGGCCCGGTAGCCGAAATCGATTTCGGCCTGGCGATTGTTGAAGCCGAAGGAGGCGCCCGGTTCCGAGCCGGCGTCGTGGCCCGTATTGCTGTTGGCCACGGCATAGCCTTGGGCCAGGCGATGATCCGCGAAGTCCAGGTCGCCGTCCTTGCCGCCATCGCCCCATTGCAGGAAGCGGCCATTCCAAGCATTAGGCAGCGGCAGTTGCACGTGGTAGCGGATGTTGGGCGTGATGACCCCGCGGGCGTAACAGTATTCGGGCGTTGTGGCCGTGGCGGGGCGCAATTCGGCGGCGGTAATCGTGAGATCGGGGAGGCGCGTCAACGCAAGACAGGACGCGACGGCTTGTGGCGATGCACCCTGAGCGGGCGACACGTGGACGATCGCGACACTTGCGGCGATTATGCCGAGGACATTGCGTAGACGACGAGTCAGGGCGTGCATGATGAAGGGCTGCCTATGCCGATGAGTAACCGATCTGAGTTGCCGGCTTCGTGAAGCGAACGACGAGCGCCACACACAGTAGCACGGTTTGATAAGACCCCACGAGCACGAAGGGTGCCCACGGGCCCCAACTGTCGAATAAGCGACCGCCGGTTGCGGTAAAAATCAATATGCCGATGGCGCCGAATACTTGTCCCGTTGCAATGACGCTCGCGCGCTCCTTCACCGGAGCTTCCTGGCCGATGAGCGCCGTCTGGGCTTTGACCATGAAACCGGTACCCAACGTTAGGAGAATGAGTAGTGGAATCATGGCGAAATCGATCGGTGAGGTGAGGAAGTACATTGCCAGATAACCGCTGGCCGCCACGAACAGCGCCACGATCATGGCCGTCATGCGATCCACTTTGTCGATGAACCAACCGAACGCGGGTGCCGCGAAGAAGCTCACGGCGTACATGATCGCCATCGCGGTGCCGAAGCGCGCCATCGCTTCGCCCGTAGTGATGCCGGCGCCGCGACCGGACTGAATCGCCCACAGGGAAAGGAATAGGCCCTTGACGACCACGTCGGAGCGGGCGGCGAGGGCGGCCGCATACGAAATTGCGATGCGGGCATTCGCCGCCGCCGTGAGCCCGCTCTTGTACAGTTGCCGGATCGGTGGGCGTTCCCTAGCCGCAGCCGGCGTGCCGGCCTTGAGGCCGAACTTCGCGATCGCCGCCGTCAACGCGCACAGTAGCGCGACCGACAAAAACATCGTGGTGCCCGCGGCGACGGGCGTGTAGCCCATTGCCGTCATTTGCTCCGGGATGCCGCCAATGATGCGGGCCGCGAATACGGTGCCGATAACGTTCATCATCGCCGTCAGGCCGATGAATTTGCCTCTTGAGCTGTCCAAGGGGTAGTCGTTCACCATGGTCGCCAGTGTGCCGGTCGCCGCGGCTACCCCCGCGCCATAAATGACCCGGTAAAAGAACAGTTCGCCCGTCGTGGTGGCGAAGGGGTACAGGGCCCAAGCCAAACCGATCAACAGGATGCCCAGCACGTAAATTGGGCGCCGCCCGATTCGGTCTGCCAGAATGCCGAAGGGCATGAAGGCGAGGATCATGACAATTTCGGTGACGAACGATAGGTCACCGGACAGCGTGCCCTGCTTGCTTCTCGGCACCTGCAAGTGCTCGGTAAGTATGTAACCTTGCAATATGGAAAAGCCGGCGATGGCCGCGATCGTCACGCCGGAGGCCCATAATTTGGTCGCCGCGTTTGCACGAGTGATACCCGGCGCTAGTTCGACCGGGCCAAGCTTGCGTTCGTCAGGCATCAGCTTGCCGATATTCAACCCATTACTTAACGTAAATCACGGTACCATTGGTGTACAGGCCCGCACAAACCATTTCTCAGGACCGCAGGTTGCCTATCCGCCAATGCCCACAGTGGTTTACTTGTGGGCTACTGATCCTCGGACAATGTCACGAGTTTCTTGCCGTTCCGATAGGAGATTCTCCCCGTTTCGCCATCGATGCGTACAATCCATACACCGTCGTCGATACCCGAGGTATTCCCGGCAAAGTAGATTGAGTTGCCGCTGCAGGCCGCGTTGGAACCTTCGCCGACATAACAGGTTGCCTGGGCGGGTATTGCGCTCCGTTGCTGGGCGCGTAGCGGGGAGATCAACGCTCCTAACGCAAAACCTAATACCAGCACTAGACCGATCACACTCATGGATTTCATCGGAATCACCTCTCTTTTTATTTTTCAACGAGTCAGAGCAGATAGTTTAACGTGATCGCTCGAGCCGCACGTGATCTAGTTGCCTGGGTGCGGTATGCTAACTCTCAAAACAGCCCCTGGAGAGCGCGATGCGGTGTGATGTCCTGTTTCTTAGTGGCTTCAAGGCGCGGTGCGTGGGTGCACTGACCTTGGTGGCATTGGCGGCACTGGGTGCCACCGTGGCCCAGGCCGATGCGCATGAAGGCGTCGACGCTCCCGATTTGGATGTGGTGCTGGAGCGGGTTCGCGCAGAGGTCGATCTACTGCGCTTTCATATGGGGAAGCCGGGGAATACTCAGGGTTCACCGACGGTTGACGATGTGCAACCGCACGAGGGCTTTCTGCAGGCCCAAAACCTGTTCCGTAAAGCTAATCGCCTAGCCCGCGAACTCGTCGGGGCGCCGCGCCGCAGCCCACCCGTGGCCCCGCCGGATCATTCTGACGTAATGATCGGTGACATTTACGATCCTCTGGCAGCCGCCCTCGAGCAGATTCTCGACATCAAGACCAAGCTCGGGATTACGGAACAGGTAGACACCCCGGAGCGAGTACCTACTCGAGATCTGACCAGCGTCTACCGGGTAATGGTGCAAACCAATCGTCAGCTGAATCTCATGACGGAAAGCACCTTTTCCGCGGGTGACGTATACGATCAGATCTCCCTTGCGATTACCTATGCGGGCGGCATTCTGTCCGCTTTTCCGGAAACCGACCCCATTCCAGAGGCGCTACCATTCGAGGCGGGCAAGTCGCCGGATGACGTTTACCGCCAGCTATCGGATTGTATGCGCTTGAACCGCGACATCGCCAACGCCGTGGGTTTACAACTATTGCGTTACGATGCACGCGGCTTCCGCAGGGCCGAGGCGCTGCAATCGGACGTCTACGATCTCGCAACGTTGCTGGTGTCCTACATCAGTTATGTGGCGACTCGGCTCGAGGCCCCCGAGATTTATCCGGACATCGCCAAACCTAAATATGTGTTTCCCTCCCATGCCTATAAGCACGTAGGGATTCTGCGCCAACAACTCACGCAAATCCTGGAGCGGTTGGAACAGTGAGCGCCGCACGAAAATCGCCCAGCGACGAAGGTCCTTAGATTCCGCGATCTAGGCTCATTCTAGTGTCTGCTTCCGATCCGGAGCGGAGGTTCGGACCAAGATCAGACTTGACTGCTGTCATCGTGATGAGGCCCGGGCAGCTTGTAAACACGTGATCCTCACCTGCGAAATCACTCTGATAGGTAGATTCACCTATTCCGTTCGTTTTATGCAGGGGCCATATATAGGCAGAAGAGGCTGGTCTTACGTTACTGCTGTGGGGTGTGTGATGAAGGGATTTTGTCTTGTTGCGATAATACTACTGGCATTTACCGCGAACGCCGACCCTGAGATCTACAAATGGGTAGACGAAGAAGGCAACGTGCATTACTCGGATTCCCCGCCCCCGCGAGACGGCGCACCTGAAGTAATTGAGAAAATGCCTGGCCCGGCCGAAGAGGACATCCAG
>JAHEKG010000290.1 GCA_024638475.1 Rhodospirillales bacterium
CTTGGCCTGAATGCGCTCACCGGCGGCGTGGTGCGCGAGCGTCTGGCTATCGAAGCGCAACTGGCTTTAGGTGCGACGCGCTGGCAGGCGTTGCGACCGATCATTTCCTCTATGGGCTAATCTCCACGGGCTGGAAGAACGGTGGGACGAATCCTGGTGCCATCACCAACGGCGCCCTCTTTCTCGGCGCAAATTTCGCGCCCGAGGAAGTGACGGCTTACGAAATCGGCAGCAGAAACACGTTTGCGGATGGCAGAGGCCGCTTCAACGTCACCGCCTTTTTATACGACCACGAGCATCTGCAGTTCATTTTCGAAGATCCTGTTCCTTTTGGGGGTGGCACGGGGACTGCGCCGGAAGCTGAAGAGATTGGCATCGAAACCGAGTTCAGCTGGCTGTTTACCGAGCAATGGCGGCTCGACGGGATGGTGGCCTGGCAGGACGGTGAGCTTGAAAGCGATGTGTTCGGGCTGGATGTGGAGGATTTCAGACAGGCCTTGGCGCCCGGCGTGGGACTATTTACCGGACCGGGCTTCGCGACCCGCCTTGCGCTGGCTACGAGCACCAACTTGAAGGGCAATGAAGTGCCGAAGATGGCGGACCTCACCGCGCGCATCGGCCTTATCAACACGAAGGAAATCGGCAACGGTACGCTGTCGTCCCGCGTGGAGTGGGTACATCGCGGTGACATGCAGGCGCGGGTGTTCAACAACCCGGCGGTGGACAAAATTCCGGCCTACGATATCGTCAATCTGCACTTCGACTACGCGATGGCGAACCGGCCCATCAGCTTCGCGTTGAGTGTGACCAATTTGTTCGATGAAGACGGAATAAATAACGTCTTCACCAACCCCTTCGGCCTGTGGACGACCAGCAACGAATATGTTCCTCCCAGGGAAGTGATCGCGTCGATCAGCTTCCGCTGGGAGTAGTCACTAGTCGTCGCGGTCTAAGTCCCAATTCCAATCGTCGAGCTGGGCTTTTAGGTAGCGTTGCTCGCGCCAGTCATCGAGGCGTTGCCAAGCAGCCCGTTCCCGCCGGCGGCGCTTGCGTCGACGGCGAACGCTTTCTTCGTCCATCGAATCGATGAAGGCTTCCACATCGAAGTCTTGCTCGCCCAAAAAAGCAGCGTCATCAAAGTCATCGTTTGAAGGGTTTCGCCGCTTACCCATGTTGCATCTCCTCAAATGACCCACACCCAGAGTGGGCCGCTTTGCATGCTCCAAACCGGCAACCTATCGAGGCCGCCGGCGCCTGGTCGTAACGCCGCAAATATAGGCTTTTTTTTATAACTGTCAACAATAAAAAAACTCATTAATTCAATTAGTTAGTAAATTATCGCCCGCCCAGCCTCGGGTTTCGTTCAAGTTTTCGGGCCGAGTGCCAGGAGCAACTTGCGCAGCCCGCCCTCTAGCGCCGCGCGGTCCCTGACGGTGAGACTCGCTACGCTCTGTGCTGCGGCGGCAAACCGAGCCTCAATGGCATTGTCAACAAGACGGATGCCTCTGGGCGTTAGGCCGACTCGGACCCCGCGCCGATCCGTGGGGTCCGCCGTGCGCCTGACCAGTCCCTGTGCTTCCAAGTGGTCGATGCGGGTAGTCATCGCACCCGATGTGAGGAGCGATGCCTTAGCAAGGCCCGTTGCCGGAAGCTCATAGGGCGGGCCCTGGCGCCTCAGCGCAGAAAGGACGTCGTACTCCCAAGGTTTCAGACCGATCTCCGAGAGCGTTTCCGCGGTGGTCCGTTGCAGCAGCTTGGCGAGCATCTCGATCCTAACGGCCAGGCCCAAGCCCGCCACATCGAGTTCCGGCCGCTCGTGCCGCCACTGGTCAAGCAAACGATCTACCGAGTCGGCTTCCATGCGACACACACTAGCAGCGAGAAAGCTTTAGATCAAATAGCTTGACATCAAGCGATTTCCTGTTAATAGTTTGATATCAAGGCATATCGGAGGGTTCGGCTATGAAGCAGTCAGGAGGAGGTATGGCTAGGCGTCGATGGCGTGGATACGAGGATGCCGTATTAGCGGGCGAGGAGGCCTTGTACGTCCACATCATGAAGGGCAAGCCGCGGTTGTGGGATGAACCTGGTCAGTGGTGGATCCATCACAGGCCGCGCAATGAAGAAGCATGGTGGCGCCGGGCGCGGGTCAAGGCCTGGAGTGTCCCACATTAACTTAGGGATGGTCCTTTCCTATGGTGAACGACAGCGCAATCCTGCAATACGACGGCAAGAGCTACACGCTCCCGGTCGTAACAGGTACTCAAAAAGAAACCGCGATCGATATCGGTACGCTTCGCGCTCGATCCGGGCTCATTACTCTCGACAGCGGCTACGGGAACACTGGTTCCTGCAGCAGTGCGATCACCTATGTTAACGGTGAGCGAGGCGTTCTTAAGTATCGCGGTTATCGAATCGAGGGGCTCGCCACCCAATCGACGTTTATCGAGACGGCTTATTTGTTGATATTCGGCGAGCTGCCGACAGTGGCTCAACTTGATGAGTTTCGTCGCATTCTCACCGCGAACGAGTCGATCCACGAGGACATGCGGTACCACTTCGACGGGTTTCCCCCCAATGCACCGCCGATGGCGATTCTTTCCGCGATGGTCAATACCTTGGGTTGCTTCGAGCCGGCTTTCATGAAAGCGGAGGAGGACGCTCACTTTATAGAACCCGCCGCAAGACTCATGAGCAAGATCCGGACGATTGCGGCCGCGAGTTATCGGAAATCCAGAGGCAAGCCACTGATTTATCCTCGTTCGGACCTGCGTTATACCGCCAACTTTCTTCACATGATGTTCTCCAATCCTTACGCGCTGTATGAGGCTGACGAGACGATCGTAGATGCGCTGGATCGGTTGTTGATCTTGCATGCGGATCATGAGCAGAATTGCTCGACTTCGACCGTGCGGATGGTGGCTTCATCACAGGCCAATCTTTATGCGTCGGTTGCCGCCGGAATTTGTGCCCTATGGGGTCCGTTGCACGGTGGAGCGAATGTAGCGGTGATAGACATGCTCAGCCGGCTCGCAGATAGCGGGGAGAGCCTCGAAAAGTTTGTAGAGCGGGTCAAGAAAAAGGATAGTGACACACGCCTGATGGGATTCGGCCACCGCGTCTACAAAGATTTTGACCCCCGCGCCAAGATAATAAAGAAAGCCTGCGACCGGCTACTGGCGAAGCTGGGTATCCACGATCCGCTGCTGGAAATTGCAATGCGTCTTGAGGAAATAGCCTTAAACGATCCGTACTTTGTTGAAAGAAAACTCTATCCTAATGTCGACTACTATAGTGGGATCATTCTTCGGGCCATCGGTATCCCCACGGAAATGTTCACTGTGATTTTCGCCATCGGACGATTGCCGGGGTGGATTGCTCACTGGCGAGAGGTTCGCACTAACCCGGGATCGCGCATTGATCGGCCGCGGCAGGTGTATTCTGGGCCTGTCGTCCGCGAGTACCTACCGATCGCCGAACGGCCCGGGTAGGCAACCCGTCGCAGCGACGCAATAAACTCCGATTCGGTGGGGTTAGTTACTGCCTCTTGCGCATCGTGCGGTCCCGGCGTCCCTATTGCGTTTGCACGGTTTGGAGTTCGTCCAGATGCGCAACCCATGGCTGCGCAGAGCGGGCCCACAGCTGCTGTTTAGGAATGAGTTGATCGCGTTGGGCGATCGCGCCCACACGCAGGCCCAAGGTCCGAGAACCGGGCGCTTCGACGGTGGTGGCGTAAATGTGGGTTCCGCACTTGTCGCAGAAAGCTTGTTGCCGTTTCCGGCCGCTTTCAGCCACTTTGACGTAGATGGTAGGCGCTTCCCCAAGCAGCCGAAAGTCGGTTTCGTTGCAGAACACGGTGGTCCGAAACGGGGCACTGGCCATAGTCTGGCAGTCGGTACAATGACAAATGACGACGTTCGCTGCGTCGACCTCCGCTCGGTAGGTCACATTGCCGCAATGGCAGCGGCCGTCGATTTCCATAGCGATTCCTATGAGGCTAGATGCGTTACGATAGCTTTTTTAGGCTTGGCGCGGAAGGTTGCGTGCTTCGAAAATAGATGGCGGCGTGCAATACTCGCCGATTCATGCTCGAACCGAGCTGTTGATATGACGACGAAAAAATTCGATGCGATTGTGGTGGGCGCCGGAATGGGCGGCATGTGCGCGGCGGCCCGGCTTACGGCCCAGGGGATGAAAGTGCTCGTCGTCGAGAAATCGCCCTATCTGGGCGGCCGCTGTTCTCACCGCGAACGCGGACCTTACACGGTGACCACCGGCGCCATCATGATTCCGATGGCCGAGACCAGCGCGATAGGCGAGGCGTTCGCAGCCGTGGGCGCAGAAATGGACATGATCGAGACGACGGGCCGCATGCGTTATCGGTTGGATCATGGCGACTACGACCTGCCACCCACGGGCGGTGGGCTCTACGGCATGATCGAGTTCG
>JAHEKG010000035.1 GCA_024638475.1 Rhodospirillales bacterium
TCCGCGTAGTTGAACACCGCCACCACCAGCAACATCGCGAGCACGTAGCCGCGGTAGCGTTTGCTCGCGATAAACGGGGCACTTGCCGCAGGTGCAGCCATTAAGCCGACGCCGGGCGCAGCAGAAATTCCTTGACGAGTTCGGCGGCCTTATCGGGTTGCTCCAGCACCAGGTAGTGGCCGCACTCGCTGAGCACGACCGTTTCGCAGTCCGGAATGACGTCTTTGAATTGCGCAAAGCCGCTGCCGCTGGGCGCGGGATCGAACGGTGTCATGTTGTCCTCTTCGCCGGCGATCAACAGCGTTGGTGCGCTGATCTTGGCCACTAGCGGTGTCTGGTCGGTCTTCTCGATTGCCTCGGTGCTGGCGATGAAGGCGGCGGGATCGGTGTCGCTGAACGCCTCGCGCATGGAGGCCAGCTGGGCTTCGGCCTCGGGCCGCTCGTAAAAGCTGCGACTGAATCCGGCGACGGCGGTCAGGTCCGCAACCGCCTGCATGCCGCTGTCACGGGCTGCGCGTCGCCACGTGGACCGCATCATCCGCGCGGCGAGATCGTAGCGCGCCAGGAAGCAACTCAACACTAAACGATCGATGACTTCTGGGTATCGTGCGGCCAGGTTGAGTCCCACCAACGCGCCGAAGGACGTCCCATGCACATGCAAACGCGTCAAGCCTAGGGCATGAATAAAGTCGAATACCTGGGCGGCGATACCTTCCAGCCCTCCCGCGCGCGGCTCGCCCTGGCTTTGCCCAAATCCGGGCAGGTCAAAGTCGATGACCTCGAAGTCCAGGGCCGAGAGCGGCGTCAATTTCTCGAAGTTGCGGTGCCCGAAGGCCGAGCCGTGGATATGCAGCAAGGGCGATCCGGAGCCGGTGCGCTTGTACCAAACGGTTTCCCCGCCGGGAAGTGTGACTGTGCTCATCAAGATCCTTTAGCGCAATTTCAGCAGCGCCATCAATTCGTTAATGTTGGTTGCCTTGTCTAAGGTCCAGACCGCATCGAGAATCTCGTCGCTACGGCCGGGCGGAACTAGCTCGGCCGCTACATCACGGAAAATATTGGCTAGCTCGTCATCGGTCATGCGCCGTTCCGGGCTGCCAAGAAACGCCTCGACGACCGTCGACTCGGTGGAGCCGTCCGTGAACTCAACTTCTAAAGAGCAGCCATCGAAGCTTTGCCGCGAGTCGTCGGCAATCAACTCCGTGCGCGCTCGCAGCGCCAGGATGTCGGCATCCGTGTAAGCAGGCTCGCGCATTTCATCGAGGGTGAAACGGCCTCGCTGCCAAGCCGCCGCGGCGCAGAAGCACAAATCGAAACGCGCCGTCAGCTCGCTATGCGGATCCCCGAATCGTTCCATCCGTTCGTCGCATATCTCCACGACAATGGGTTGCACCCCGAAGCGTAGCCGCGCGACCTGGCGCCCCGCGGCACGCTCGCGTAACGCCAGTGCACATTCGACGGGCGCATGAGTAATCGTCTCGGTGGGTATCGACTTGTAGCTCTGCCCATGGATTCGCCAGGTCTCGCCCAGGGAGTCGAGCACCTGCTCGATTTTCTCTCTTGGCTCGTCCGAGTGGGATTCGAGCATTCCCTTATCGCCTTCCAACGCCGTGTTGGGGGCATCGAAGCCCTGCGCCGCGAGGAGTGCTGCCGTCAGCCCCGAGGCCGCGGTGGCGCCGGTGATATACGCTAACGTCATGCTACCCACGGATTCGTAGGTCCCGAAGGCGCTACACATGGCGATGCCGATGGCGTTGCCCATGCGTTGCGCGTCCAGCCCCGCTAGCAAAGAGCACGCGGCCGCCGCGCCGATGCCCCCGACCAAGCCCGCAGGCACATACCCGCGGTAGTAGGCGCTCGGCATCAGCATCGCCGCGCACGCCAGCTCGATTTCCATGCCGAGCGCCAGTGCCGTAATGATGTCACGGCCGCTTTGGCCACCGAGCTCCGCCCTAGCCATGACCGCCGGTAACACGGCGGAAGTCGCATGCATGAAACACGGGATGTAAGTGTCGTGAAAATCGAGTACCTCGAACAACGCACCATTGACCAACGCCGCTTTGGTTGCCTCGGCGGCGGTGCCTAACCACAAGACATGCGCTTGGCCACGCCCTCCCGATGAGGTGGCAAAGTCGTGCAAGATCTTGATCGCGTCGTGATCCGTCGCCGCGACCGACGCCTTGAGTTGATTGAGCAGTAACCGTTTCGCCTCGTGGGAGACGTCGGCGGGAATCCCGTCGCGCGCCTGCTCGATTGCGAAATCAACGAGGCGTTCCGTGACCGTGCCACTCATTCGTCTACCTCCACCGGCCCGCCCGCTGCCACGGGGCCGTACATCCACTCCAGCAGGCCTGCCTGCCGTTGATTGTCGGCGCCCAGCGCGTCGATGGCTTGCTGGGCCGCGTACCCGCGCAGGCCGACCAACGTCGGCCTGCCCCCATAAACGCTCGTGTAAACGGCAATCACCGGATAGGCATGGAGGGTAGCAATGTGGGTGGCGCAATCGATACCCTCGCCACTGGCGAGCAAGCCTTTGCCGACCCGTTCGTCGCTCAGCACCAACTCGACGAGGGCCTGGTATTGCAATTCCGCAGGATGGGTCTTGATCGGGTAACCGGCTTTGCGCTCTGCCGCCATGTCGGGGACCTCGAATAAGCTCATTCGCACCCGCTTTACCCCGTCGGTGCCGGACCAACTTTCCGCCAATGCCCTGACGCACCGCCTAAAGGCGGCTTCGTCGGAGCGTTGGCGGAAAAAAATCCCGTAGGTTGGTGCCGGCGGCGGGCCTTGCGGCGTTGCCACGCCGGTCGCGTCGACAAACGTATGCGCATTGGCGCCCAGGGATCGATAGGTCGTACTCTGATCCACGATCAAGTCGATATCGGCGAGCAGGTGCGGCTTCACCGCAGGGTCCGGGGAGGCGTCGAACGCCGTCAGGCCGGCATCATCCAAGTAGCGCACGTCGGAGTTCCACATCAACTGTTGATGCGATGGACACTCGAAATCGATGCCGTTCAGCGGCACAAAAAAATTCGGGTCCACGTTGTCGTATTGGCTGTGGCGATAATCGAAAATACCGGCCCGCCTCGTGATGGCGGGGCTATGTACGTCTCGCCAATAACGACGCACCCAATCTAGGGGCAGTTCGGGCTTCTTCCAGCCGCAGGTGATGCGCGCCAGGCTGGCGCGGTTCTCGATGTCCTTCAGGGCGTTCGGCTTGTTCAAATGGTCTCCCCCTCTCTACCGATCGGGCAAGTCACGGCATCATAGCCGAACACCGGATCGAGGCTTTGGGCCCGCTGCTCGGCCTTATTTCCCGTTAGCTTTTGATAAAGATTGGTCTGTCCCCGCGATCGCGTGATGATCTGTGCGGTTCGACCCAGGCGGGTCGCCTGATAATCGCTGAGCGCCGACTCGACGGAGTCGGCGGCGTCCAGGCAGCGGGTGATGATCATTGCATCCTCCATGGCCATCGCCGAACCTTGCGCCATGAACGGCAACATCGGGTGGGCGGCGTCGCCCAGCAACGCGACCCGGCCGAACACCCAACAGTCCAGCGGATCGCGGTCGAATAGGCCCCATTTATACAGGGCGTCGGCCGGTGTCGCGCGCAGCAGGGCAACGACATCGTCGTGCCAGCCTTCGAACTCGTCCGTGACTTCGCTAATCGTAGAGGGTCGATTCCAGCCGTCTTCTTCCCATTCGTCCTTTGCCGCGATGGCAACATAATTGACCAGCGAACCGTTGCGCACAGCGTATTGAACGATGTGCCGATCGGGGCCGATCCATACCACCGACGACTCGGTCGTGACCGATGCCGGGAGCCCATCTGCCGGCACCAATCCGCGCCAGGCAACCTGGCCGCGAAACCGCGGTTGCGCGGAGGTGAGGACGTTTGCCCGCAGCGTCGAGTGGACACCATCGCAAGCCAGCAATAAATCCGCGCTGTCGGTGGCGCCGTTGGCGAAGTTCACCGTAGCCTTGCCCGTCTCGTGCCGGCATTCGGTTGCGCGATGATTGGTGAATAGCTGGGCATTGGATTGGGATCTCACCGCCCCGGCGAGTAGGTCGAGTAGATCGGTCCTGTGAATATGGAAATAAGGCGCGCCGTATTTTTTTTCGATGACGTCTGCCAGTGGCGCTTCGCCAACCAACTCGGCGTTGTCATAGCGTCGATAGATGGATGCTGGCGGCCGGATCGCGTTTGCCGCTAACGCTGCTCCAACTCCCAGGTGAATGAGCACCCGCGTTGCGTTGGGCGTCAGCATGATGCCAGCGCCGATCTCGCTAAATTGCGGCGCTTGCTCGTACAGGCGTACCGACACACCGGCTTGAGACAGTGCCAGTGCAGCCGTCATGCCGCCGATGCCGCCACCGACGATGACTACCTCGAGTGAATCGCCGTCCATGCGTGCCTACTTTGCCGACAAGAAGTCGGCGATCGCGTAGTGTATCTTGCGGTGGGGCCGCGCCACCAGCCGATGACTGCTACGGCTTTTCTCGGCCCATGGCGCCGATCAGTTTCCAGCCTTCGGCCTCCCGGGTCCAAACGTGGCAGATGGCATAGCGTTGGTCGACATTGTCACCGTTGGGCATGCGCGTGCGATGGGTGGCGTAATAAATCACAGCGGTATCGCCCGCGAGGGCGAAATCCACCAGTTCCATAGTCAACTCTTCTTGATTGAGGCCCACCATATCGGCGGCCATGTTGCTCAAGTAGGGCAAACCACCGGGCAGTTCCGAATACGGCGGCCAGCCCTTGTAGCCGGCGGCGGCGTTTTTCAGGTAGTAACTGAGGTCGCCATTGCTACGCGCTTCGTAAATGGCTTTTTCTTTGTCCCAGATTTCATCCCGCGCCGTCGCGTAGGCGTCGTCAGTTTCAGTCATGGCTAGCGGGCTTGCTGCGAGCCAAACCAGCAGGGTAGCGGCCAGCCTGGCGCGCTTGCGTAAGTTGCTGTGCATGAGGTTGCTCCATCAAAAACGCCGTGAATCGAACGGCTAGATGCACGGCGTCGTTTACGACCACCGCTCATCAGAAATTGAACCGGACATCGATTCCCGAGGTGAGTAAATCGCCAGGGTAAACTCGATACTGAACCACGCCGCTGTTGGGTGCTCCCTCGGCGGTAAAGGGCACCGAGGTTACGCGCCGGTTCCACTTCTCATCGAAGACGTTGTCGACCCAAATGGCCACATCCCACTGCTCGTTGCTGATACCGAAGCGCAGGTTGGTCAAACTAATATCGCCCTGATCCGCAAAATTTAGGCCCGTGTCGAATTTGCCCGACTCGAACGAATAGTCGACGCGCGCGTAGCCGTCCCAGTTACCAAAAATCTGTGGCAAATCATAGTTTCCGGAGATGGAAAACTGGAGGTCCGAAGTGCGGGAGATTTGCTTGCCGCCCACCGAAGCCGTGCAGCCGGGTTGGGTGATGATCGTATTGATGAACTCGCCGCAGGCCGCGACCACCTCGCCATCCACAAAACCGTTCTTGTACTGCGGATCCAAGACGGCAAGGGTTGAGCGCAGGGTAAGTTGCTCGGTGGCAAACCAGGTCGCATCCAATTCGATGCCGGTGGACCTTGCTTCACCGAAGTTTTGCACGGCCGATACGGGCGAGCCCGCAACCGCCGTTTGTACCTGTACATCCTCCCAGTCTACGTACCAGATCGCGCCGGTCGCGATGAGCTTGCCATCTAAAAAGGTTCCCTTCGCGCCCAACTCGTACGCCCAGTTGCTTTCCTCGTCATAGGTGCGCGCCGGCGAGGTTGGACCCACGTTGGTATTGAAATTACCGTGCTTCACGCCCTGGCCCATGCTGCCGAAGATCAACAGATCATCGCTGGCTTGGAAGTCGACGGTCAGGCGTGGCGTCGTGCTCGCGAAATCTAACTTTTCACCCGGGAAGTCGATCAGCTCTAGATCCACTTGCGAGTGCCGCAATTCCAGATTGAACGTCAACTGATCGGTTGCCTGGTAACCGACGGAGCCGAACACGGCGCGCTCTTCCGTATCCACAAACCGATCGCGCCCAAAGAACAATACCGGCGCGCCGCTGGGATCCCCCAACGGCAGGAAGAACACTTTCAAGGTGTCGATGTCGACGCTATTGAAGCCGAACACGCCCACAGACCACGTGAACCTGCCCTCGTCGTTGCTATCCAGGCGGATTTCATAGGTATCGGCGTCGCCACGCGGCGTCGACGCATCGATCAGACTTTGCACCGAAAGTCCGGGGATAAAGAATGGAATGTTGATCGCGTTGGGGTTGGAGGACGTATCGATGGCTAGCGTGTACTCCGAATCCAGCGTGCTCGCTAGCACCGTGAGCGTGCCAATCGAGAAATCTTGTTCCAGCTTACCGTAGTAAAGTTTGGTATCGCCCTTGAGGCCTTTGCCGCCCTGGGACAGGTTGACCTCGGTGACCAAATCATGTTTTCCGCAGAATAAGGTCATGCGCGGTACGCCGGACAGATTCATGGTCGGTGAGCCGCAGTTGTTGCTAGCAGCATCGGACAGGGCCAGCGGCGGTGCGTCGTTGTCGACCTTGTTGCTCAGGCCGAACAGTGTGATGCGGGTGTTGTCCGTGGGCTCGAAAAATAACGTGGCACCGAAGGCATCCCGCTTATCCCAGCCACCGAGGAAATTACCGTCGCGAACGTTACGAATCGTGCCGTCGAACTCGCTGGTACCGCCGAATAGCCTGACGGCCGCTCTCTCGCCCAGCGGGACATTGAATGATCCGGACAAAGACAGACGGTCGTCGCTGCCGAAGGTAGTTTCTATGCGCCCGTCGAATTCACCGGGGCGCGCCGGCTTGGTGACGTAGTTGATCGCGCCGGCAAACGTGTTGCGGCCATACAGCGCGCTTTGGGGGCCCTTGACGACCTCGATGCGAGCCACGTCCAACATGCCGAATTCCAGCCCGGAGCGGTTGCTCAGGGGGACACCGTCGAGAAACACGCCGACATTACCTTGGGGCGAAGTTTGATCCGTTTGGTTCAAGCCCCGGATAGCGGGATTCTGGAAAGCACCGTTGACGTCCTGAAACTGCAAAGCGGGGGTCCACTGGGCCAGGTCTTCCATCGCGTAGACGCCCTGGCGTTCCAGGTCCGTTTCCGTGAGGGCCGTAACGGATAACGGCACATCCATCAGCGCCTCTTCGCGTTTGCGCGCGGTGACGACGATCTCTTCCTGGACGTTTTGCTGCGCTGCCAGGTCTGTGACTAGCAAGGCGCCGGCCACGGCGCCCAGGCAAGCGGCCCTGGACCAGCCGATCGTGAACGTGTTGCTCATGTGTGGATCCCCCATCGTTGTTCTTGAAAATATAGTATGCCGCCCCCGCCTGCCTTCGTCTAGTAACGAAAGTAATCTATAACTGATTGATTATCAGCCATTTTATTCGTCTTTCACACGCAGTGGCCGAATCCGCGCATGGGCCGCTTCCAGCTCGTCCGTGGTGCGCGCGCCAGTTGCTGGCCCGTCCCCCAGGAGCTGGTGGGGGTCGCCGCCGTTGACCAAGCCTAAGAAGGGGCCGCCGTAGTCGTAGCCGATGAGCCGCTGCAGTTTTGCGGGTAGGGTTTTGGCCTGTTCGGGCGGTAACACCAGGTATTGGTTTTCGACTTGGCGGAGCCAACCCAAGGCGTAGTGCAGGGCGATGCCCGTGCGCGGTTGGGCCGAGCGGTTGTCGCCGCCACCGTGGAGCACGCCGCTGGTATATAGCAGCACCGAGCCGGCCGGCATCTCGGCGGCAACCACCTCCGCGTCGCCGGCTTGGCGAGCGTCGTCCCAGCGATGGCTGCCCGGTACTACCCGGGTACAGCCGTTGCTCTCGGTAAAATCCCCGAGCGACCACATGGTCGCCAAGATCAACGGCGGACACGGGTTCGCGAACGGATAGCAGCGCCCGTCGCGGTGTAATGTTTGCGCCCGTTCGCCCGGCTCCAGATGCATGACGCCGGTATAGCCGAGTTGGTAGCGGGCGCAGTAGGGCAGCAATATGCGGTCCGCGATGGCCAGCACCAGGGGATGAATCGCGATCTGCTGACACGCGAACGAGCGCGTCAGCAGATTGACCAAGCGCCGGGTGCGGTTGCCCAAGAAGGCAGTGCCGCCCAGCTCGGCGCTGTCGATATGCGGTTGTAATTCGTCGCCGAGCGCCTGCAGCGTCGTCGCGTCCAATACCGCGCGGACGATGGCGTAACCATCCTTGTCAATCGCCAACGCAATTTCATCGACACTGGCATCGACGGCAAAACTATTGCGGTCAGCCATCACGATCCTCGACGCTGGGCGCTAGTCGGGATTAATCATGAACCGGACCGATGCACCGCCGTCGACCAGCAGCGATTGGCCGGTGACGTAACCCGCGAGATCCGAGAGCATGAAGATGATGGTAGGCGCGATTTCGTCCGGCGAGGCCGTGCGCCGCAGCGGCATCTTGCCGGCAAAGGCTTCCGGACCCGGCATCAAGCCCGCGTCCACCCGCGCCTGAATAGCGGGTGTATTGACGCGTCCCGGGGCGATGGCATTGACGCGAATGCCGTGCTCGCCCCAACTCACGGCCATGGCCCGGGTCATGCCTTCCAGCCCGCCCTTGGCGATGGCGTACAGGCCGTTGCGTTCCGAGGCGAAGAAAGCGCTGATCGAAGACACGTTGACGATGCTGCCGTTTTCGCCGGCCTCGATGAGGCGTCGCGCCAGCCTGCGTGACAGGCGAAACGCACCTTCCAAGTTCAGGTCGAGCACTTCCTCGAGCTGTGTCTCGCTGGCCTGCTCGAGGTTGCCCCAGTCTTGCGGCCGCACCCCGCCGACCACGTTGACGAGATGCCTTACCAGGCCGACGGATTCGTCGAGCTCGGCCATGAGCCACTCCACCCGCTCCGTGTCGCGGATGTCCACCGCGTAACAGTCGAATTTGGCGCCGACGGCTTCGAGTTGAACGGCGAGTTCGTTGAGGGCTTGTGGGTCGATATCCACGGCGATGACTCGGGCGCCGACTTCCGCCAGCGCCACACAGGTGGCGGAGCCGATGCCGCCACCGCCGGCGCCTGCGACGAGCGCCACCTGGCCATCGAAGTTAATCCGATCGAGTATCATCCGCCCAAGCGTTGCGGCCGTGAATGGGGCATCATGCAATGTAAGCCTAAGGCTGCGCAACCGAGGCCGGGTCGTCGGCGCGGGTCTGCGCCGCCAACTTCAATAGGACAAAGACACACGCCATGACCGACCCTTCCGCAAGCCACGCCGCCGCCAACAGCTTATCGGTGCCGGTGCGTTTCGGCTGGGGCATCGGTAGTTTGAGCATGTCGTTGATGTTCAACGCCACCAGCTTGCTGATGCTGAGGTATCTAGTCGATTTCGTCGGCTTGGGCGCGGCCCTTGCCGGGCTCCTCATCGGTGTGGCGAAAGTCTACGATGCGGTTACCGATCCGCTCATGGGCACGATCAGCGACCGTACGCGCAGTCGGCTTGGGCGCCGCCGTCCCTATCTGCTAACGGGTGCGCTGGTATCGGCGCTGTCGTTTGTCCTGATTTTTCACTTGGCTCACTTCCAGGGCGCCAGCTACGTGGTACCGCTCGTGGTGATCGCGCTGTTGTTGAATGCCACCGGCTATACCATTTTCAATGTGCCGTATATGGCCATGCCCGCCGAGATGACGAGTAACTACCACGAGCGCACTAGCCTGATGTCCTATCGGATTGCGTCGATCGCGGGCGGGCAGTTGTTCGCCTCGGTTATCGGGCCGATGTTGCTGGTGGCCTACGGCACGGGCGTCAGCGGTCACGCCGGGATGAGCTGGATCCTGGGCGGGGTGATTTTCGCCGGCGGCGGCTTGTGTTTTTGGATGACCCGGGGCGCACCGTTTGCAGCGCAGTCAAAATCGGTCGTGCCCATGGGGTTGGCCGCGCAGTTCAAGACGGCCTGGGAAAATCGTCCCTTCATGTTGCTGCTGGGCATTAAGCTGACCCATTTGCTCGGCCTGGCGGTGTTCATTTCGGTGTTGCCGTTCTTGTTCATTCGCGTCATGCAGGTGCCCATCGACTATCTGGGCTATTTCTTCGTAGCCCAGGGTTCCCTGATGATGGTGTCGCAGCCGGCGTGGGTGTGGGTGAGCCGGCATCTCGGTAAGAAGGGAACTTATCTGATCTCGGCCGGGATTTATTCGCTGGCGGGTTTGTCGTGGTTGCTGGTGGCCCAAGGCGAGCCGGCGGCCCTCATTCTCGCTCGCGGTTTCGTTGCGGGCCTGGGCGCCGGCGGCTTGCTGCTGGTGGGACAGTCCATGTTGCCCGACACCATGGAGCACGACTACCAGCTCTCCGGCGAGCGGCGCGAGGGCATCTTGTCTGGCGTGTACACCACTGTCGAAAAAGTTTCCTTCGCGCTGGGCCCCGCCTTCACGGGATTGTTGCTGGGTGCGGCGGGTTACATCCAGTCCGCCGATGCCTCGGTTGCACAACCCGAAGCCGCGCGCTTGGTGATGTACTTGTGTGCCAGCGTGATTCCCATCGGCAGCCTGTGGATAGGCTGCCTGTTGTTGTTGGGTTACGACTTGACGGAACAGCGCTTGAAGGCCGGTGCCGGCAAGTAGTTGTGGTTCGCGTGAGCAAACGAACACCAATAGTGAAACGGATTGAGCCGTGACCGAAGCCGGCAGCCAAGGTTTTAGAGGGCGTCTCGCGGTGGTCACCGGCGGCGGCTCGGGTATCGGCGCCCAAGTCGCAACGTTGCTCGCGGCGCGGGGCGCAGAGATTGTCATCGCCGACGTGAACCAAGACTCTGCCCGGGCGATCGCAAAACGGATTGGCGCTACGGCTCGGGCCGTGGATGTGCGCGATCGCGATCAAGTCGCCGACCTGTTCGGTTCGTTGGCCCGCGCCCCGGCGGTCCTCGTGACCTGTGCGGGCGGCGCGTCAAGGCGGGCCGCATTGGCGGTCGACGAAGCCTTGTTTCACGATACCTTCGATCTTAATGCGGGCGGGTTCTGGCGCTGTACTCAGGAGGCGGCGCGGCGCAGTATCGCCGCCGGCACGGCGTTGAGCGTGGTCCATCTCGCATCCAGCCTGCATCGGGGGCCGGCGCCGGAGTTGTCTCACTTCTCCGCAGCCAAGGCCGCGAGCGTCGCGTTGGTACGTTGTTTCGCGCAGGAACTTGCCGGCGAAAAAATCCGCGTCAATGCGGTTATCCCCGGACCCGTGGAAACTGCGGCGACCACGCCCATCTGGGATGCGCGGCCGGGGTTACGGGAGGCGCTGGCAGCGAAGCTGCCCCTGGCCCGCATCGGTCAACCTATCGATGTCGCGCCCGCCGTGGTGTGGCTCGCCTCGGACGAAGCCGCGTGGGTTACGGGGGCCGTTTTGAACGTGGACGGCGGGCTCGACGTGGCGCCGTGATCCGCTGGCTGGTGGTGGGTACGGGTCAGGCCGGCAAGTGCCATATCGCGGCCATCCGCAACGAGCCGGCGGCGGCGCTGGCCGGGGTCGTTAGCCTGGAGCGGCCGCCGGGGTTCGAAACGGTCTACCCGGGGATCGCCGCGGCGGTGGCCGAAACGTCACCGGATGCGGTGGTGTTGGCTACCCCCCACGACACCCACGTGGCGCTCGCATTGGAAGCCATCGGCCTGGGGCTGCCGGTGCTGTGTGAGAAGCCTGTCGGCCGCAGCGCCGATGAGGCACGCGAGGTACTGGCGGCCGCGACACGAGCGAGCGTACCGGTGGGGGTGGTGCTGAACCAGCGCGCCGTGGTCCATCACCGCTGGGTTCGCGATTTGATCGCCAGCGGCGACCTGGAGCCCCGCTCGGTGACTTTCCGCGGCAACCTGGCGCGCCTCGGCGGTTGGCACGCGGATCCGCGGCGGGTGGGCGGCGGGCTGCCGCGCGTGATCGGCCTGCACTATCTGGATCTGCTGCGTTGGTGGTTGGGCGAGCCCGCCACCGTAGCCGCCGTGATCGGCGGCGGCGAATCGGAAGACACAGTGAGCGTGACGATGACTTTCGCGGGCGGTGTGACCGGCAGCCTGGAACTTGTTGCAAAGGACGCTCAGGGTTCGGGTCCGGTGACTTGCAGCATTGCAGCGCCACGCTCGCGGCTCGAGCTCAGCGGTCCCGTCGTCACCGCAGCCCGGGGACTACCCGAACCACCCGCCGCCGAACCCCGCGACGACGTGTTTTTATTCGGGCCGGGTCATCAAACGGTCATTAGCGAAGCCACCGTCGCCCTGTTAGCGGCTGCCGAGCTACCCGTTCCTTTGGCCGCCGCCCTGCCCAGCTTGGCGTTGGTCGACCAGGTTTATCGTTGTGCGCGACGCAAGTGACACCCGCCGATCGCCTGGTGCGGGGCTCGGCAATCCGCTAGGATCACGGCCGGCCCGATGGCCGATCCACCCAAGCAAAGCCACCGCGCCAAGCAATGAGCCTCGATATTTCTACTCCCCCGCAACGGGTCTGCATTCTTCGCCTGTCCGCCATCGGCGACACCTGCCATACGTTGCCCGTGGTCCGGACCCTGCAAGCCGCCTGGCCGAACACGCAATTCACCTGGGTGATCGGCAAGCTCGAAGCGACGTTGATGGAAGATATTGGCGGCGTGGAATTCGTCGTTTTCGACAAGTCCGAGGGCGTGCGCGCGTATTCGAGTCTGCGGCGTCAGCTCAATGGCCGGCGCTTCGACGTGCTGCTGCACATGCACGCGTCCATGCGGGCCAATCTCGCGAGCCTGGCGATCAGGGCAGCGCTGCGGGTGGGCTTCGACCGGACGCGCGCGAAAGACTATCAATGGCTGTTTACCAATCACAAGATCCCGGTTCGACCCCGCTTGCATGTGATGGACGGTCTGTTCCAGTTTGCCGAGTGTATGGGCGTGACCGAGCGGCAGCTGCGCTGGGACATTCCCATCGCCGCCCCCGATCGCGAGTTCGCCCATCAAGCGCTGACCGGCGAGGGACCCATCCTTGCCATCAGCCCCTGCAGTAGCCAGCGGTTGCGGAATTATCGCAACTGGGGTGTCGAAAACTACGCGGCTATCGCCGACCATTTCGCCGAACGTTACGGGGGCCGCACGGTCGTCACCGGTGGGCCCACCCGTCTGGAGCGGCATTTCGGTACGGCGATCGCGCAGCAGGCGCGTTGCGCGCCCATCGACCTCGTCGGCAACACCACCCTCAAGCAGCTGCTTGCGATTCTGGATACCGCCAGCGTGCTGGTCTGCCCCGACTCAGGCCCCGCGCACATGGCGGCGGCGGTGGGGACCCCGGTGGTGGGCCTCTACGCCACTTCCAATACCCATCGCACCGGCCCGTACCATAGCCAACATCTGGTGGTCGACCGCTATCCGACCGCGATTCGCGAGGCCTTCGGCAAGAGCGTAGACGACGTCCCCTGGGGGGCGCGGGTGCGCGATCCTAACGCCATGGCCCTCATCGGCGTGGCCGACGTCAAGGCGGCCATGGACAAGGCCATGGGCGAAGCAGCGAATACGAGTCCGTAGCCGGCGCCGGGCTTGCGCTGACTATCTTGGGTCGCCCTATCGCGGGCCGCGCGCGTTGAGCTGGAGCGGCCGCTAGTTGCCGGTACGGCGCTGAAAGGCTTCGACGGCGATCACGAAATCGATGTCGATCTTGCCCTCGCGGAGTTTCTTGATTTCCTGGAACTGGTCCGAGCGCCAAAACGACAAGACTTGGTCGAGCGATTCGAATTGTTCGATGGCCACGAAACCCGAGTAGGGCCAACTACCCTCGAGCACCCGTTGTTCACTGATCGCGGCCGAACGGGCAACCCGCTTGAGGCCGGCGCTGGCAATGGCGTCGCCCGCGGCGGCGATATAAGGTTCCAGCCCCTCTGAATCGACGGTGCTGCCCGCGACGATGAGGAAACCGGGTTTTTCCTCGGCTGTCGCACGGGCGAAGTTCACATCGATGAACATGCCGATAACGATGCCGGTCAATAGCAACACAACGCCCCCCGCTAAACGATTCATCCGACCTCTCCGGTTTGTAAACTGCGCAACATGCTATAGGCTTTGAAACGGCCGCTCCAACCTAACACGCAACCGGCGGAGTCCTTGGGTATGAGAAGACGTGATTTCGTGAGCGCGGCGTTGAGCACCTCCGTTGTGGCTTGTTTGCCGATCGACAAGGCCCGTACGTCCACGCTACCCGCGTTGACCATGACGGGCGGCGAGACCACGCTTACTCAAACCGAACTAGCAGAGTTCGCGGCCAGCCTGCGCGGCGACGTCGTGCTTCCCAACGACGCCGCCTACGACCAGGCGCGGCGCGCGTGGAACGGGGTGTTCGACAAGCACCCGGCCTTGATCGCGCGTTGCCGGGGCGCGGCCGACGTGACCCAAGCGGTGAATTTCGCGCGCAGCCACCAGCTCATCACGGCGGTGCGGGCGGGCGGGCACAGCATGGCGGGTAAATCCATCTGCGAGGGCGGCATCGTTATCGACGTCTCGCCGATGCAAAGTGTGCGCGTGGATCCCGATCGGCGTATTGCCCGCATCGATGCGGGCGTTTTATTGCGCGGCTTGGATCACGAAGCCCAGCAGTTCGGTTTGGCGACCACGGCGGGCGTGGTGTCCCACACGGGGGCGGCGGGGCTGACCCTGGGTGGCGGACTCGGGCGCTTACAGCGCAAACACGGGCTCACCATCGATAATTTGCGCGGCGTCGATATCGTCACGGCAGATGGCCGCTGGCTGCGCGCCAATCGTGACGAGAACGCGGATCTGTTCTGGGGCGTTCGCGGCGGCGGCGGCAATTTCGGCGTCGTGACCGCATTCGAATACCAGTTGCATCCGGTGGGACCCACCGTGCTCAACGTGGCCAGCCTCTACCCCATTGAGCAAGCGCGGCAGATGCTCGAGTTCTACTTCGAATTCATGCAAGCCGCACCCGACGATTTATACATCGGCGCCGGCATGATCAAACGGCCGGACGGCAGGGCGATGGCGATGATATCGGGGTGCTTCTTCGGGCGTTTCGATGCCGCCGATGCGCTGCTCCAACCGCTGCGGGAGTTCGGCACACCGATCGTGCAGACCATTGCGCCCATCGAGTATCTGGACTTGCAAAGCCGCAACGACGACAACAACCCCCACGGGCGCAAGTACTATTCCAAATCGGGCTTCTTCAACGACGTCGACTCGAGTTTGATCGACGCCCTGGTCGAGGGTTTCGGGCGTGCCAGGGCGCCGCAAACCGGAGTGCTGATTTCCCCCTTCGGCGGCGCCGTGGGCCGCGTGAACCCCGGCGATACGGCTTTTTACCATCGCGATGCCCAGTTCAACATCGAAGTGGCGCTCAGCTGGGAAGCCAATGCCCAATCCGCCGAATACGTAGAGTGGGGCCGGGAGTTCTGGCGCGGCGTCATGCCGTTCGCGAGCAGCGGTTTCTATGTCAACACGGAAATGGATCCCAGCGAGCGTCGCCTGAGAGAGAACTATGGCGCCAACTACGATCGGCTGGTCGCGTTGAAGCACCGTTACGATCCGGGAAACCTGTTCCGGCTCAACGCCAATATCAAGCCGACTGGATAAGCGCGCTCGTTAGGGGTTACACCGCAGGCTGATGGCTTCCGCGACCGCCGCCCGGGTGACGGTTACCTCGCCGGCGAGGTCCGCGATGGTGCGGGCCACGCGCAAGATGCGTATGTAACCGCGTGCGCTGAGGCGATAGCGGTCTATCGCTTTGGCGAGCAGCCGGCGGCTGGCGTCGCTCAGAACGACCAACTCATGCAACGCGCGTCGGTCCAACGCGCCATTCGTGACACCAGCCCGCTCGAGTTGCCGCCGGCGGGCGGCGCTAACGTGGCGCCGCAGGCTGGGCGTATCCGCGCCCACGGCCGGTTCGGCGGAGAATAGATCCGCCGGTAGCCGCGGCACCTCGATTTGTAGATCGAAGCGGTCCAATAACGGGCCGGAAATGCGCCGCCGATAAGTTTGCACCTGGTGGGGGGAACAGGCGCATTGCTGTTGGCGGTCGCCCAGATAACCGCAGGGGCATGGGTTCATGGCGGCGATGAGCTGAAAGCGGGCGGGAAAAGTGGCTGCCCCGCTCGCTCGGGCAATAGAGATCTGGCCGGCCTCGACAGGTTCGCGCAAAGCTTCGAGGGTATGGCGGGGAAACTCGGGCAGTTCGTCCAAGAACAACACCCCATGATGGGCGAGGGAGATTTCGCCGGGGCGCGGCCGAGAACCGCCACCCACGAGCGCAGCCGGGGAGGCGCCGTGATGCGGGCGGCGAAATGGCCGCACGTAGAATTGGCTGATGTCGATGGGCAGGCCGGCCACCGACCTGACCGACGCGGTGTCCAGCGCTTCGGCGTATTCCATCACCGGTAACAATCCCGGTAGGCGTTCCGCCAACATGCTCTTACCACTGCCCGGTGGTCCCACCATCAGCAGGTGATGGCCGCCGGCGGCGGCCACCGTCAGTGCCCGTTTAGCTCGGTCCTGCCCCAACACATCGTTCATGTCGGTCATGTCATCGGCCCGCGGCGGCGGAATCGCCGTTTGCGCTTCGGGTAACTCGGCTTCGCCACGCAGGAACTGAACCACTTCGCCCAAATGCGCCGCGCACCGCACCGCGGCGCCATCCACCAGCCCGGCCTCGGTGGCGTTGGCGCTCGGGACGATGAGTTCATGATTCGCTTCCCGGGCAGCGGCGACGGCGGGCAACATGCCCGGCACCGGCCTGAGTTCGCCGTTGAGCGCGAGCTCGCCCAGAAATTCGAGCCGCTCGGTATCCGCCTGCAGCTGTCCGGACGCCAACAGGACGCCGAGGGCCATGGGCAGGTCGAAGCAGCCGCCGGTCTTGGGCATGTCGGCGGGCCCGAGGTGGGCGACGATCCGGCCGACGGGAAAGGCGAAATTCAGGTTGGTGAGTGCCGCCCGTACCCGCTCGCGACTCTCCCGCACCACCGCGGCGGGCAGGCCGGCAACGGTGAACGAGGGCAGCCCGCCAGCCACGTGAACCTCGACGGTCACCGGGTAGGTCTGCATGCCCGCCTGCCCCCGGCTGGTGAGCCGGGCTAGGCCCACGACAGGCCCGTTAAGCTCGCGCTAGCGGTTGAGCCCCTCCTCGAGACGTTCGAGCTCCGCCTCCAGGGCCTCGAGGCGTGCGCGGGTGCGCTCCAGCACCGCCACCTGAAGATCGAACTCCTCGCGGGTGACGAGGTCCATGCGCTGCAGGCCGGACTGCAGTAGGCCGCGGAAGTTGTTTTCCAAGTCGTCACCGATCGCCCTGATGCTTTCCGGCAAGCTGCCCACCAACTGTTGGGCGAGCTCATCTAGGTTCAATTTGTCGCGCTGGGCCACTTCAACACGCTCCTCGGGGTGAGTGGAGAACCAAAACTGGGGCGAGCATCCACAAACGGCGCTCGGCGCGGTTCAGTTTACCTCCATCCGCTACGGGGCGTCCCAATCCGCCCGGCTGCCCCGGCGATCGGCGAACCCCCCCCGGGCCAGCTAGCTGGGCGCCGACTTGACGTAATCCGGCCCGGTCTTGGTGGCGCCACGGGACACAAAACCGGGGATTCCGTCACTTTCCTTCGCCCGTAACCCTGGTATGGTTCGGAAGCCTAACAAGACAAGGGTCGCCCCGTGCGCGCACTAGTAATTTTCTCACTGCTGATTGGTCTGAATGCGTCGGCCGCGACCGTGTACCGGTCCATCGATGACCAAGGCAATGTTCAGTATACGGACCGGCCGGAAGGCAAGAACGTGGAGCGGGTAGTCATCCGCACCCAACGCGGCAGTACCCCGGCGGCGCGTCCGAGTGTGGCCGCGCAGCGGGCCGCCTCGAATCCCGCAGCCAACGCCCCCGAGCCGGACTTGACGGGTGAGCAGGGCCCCACCGAGGAAGAGATCAAGGCGCAACGGGAAAGTAACTGCAAGATTGCCAAAGATCGGCTCGAGCGCTATGTGACCTCTCGCCGGCTCTACAAGGAATTACCCGACGGCGAGCGAGAATATCTCGACGATG
>JAHEKG010000291.1 GCA_024638475.1 Rhodospirillales bacterium
TTATGAGCTGGTGTCGACCGGCGGCACCGCCCAATATCTTCGCGATGCCGGGCTCGAGGTCGTCGACGTAGCCGCGGTTACCGGGTTCCCGGAAATCATGGGCGGCCGAGTCAAGACCCTCCATCCCAAGATTCACGGCGGCCTGTTGGCGCGTGCGGGCACCGATGACGCCGTGATGGCCGAGCAAGATATTGCCTGGATTACGCTGCTGGTCGTTAACCTCTATCCCTTCGAGGCCACGATCGCCAAGCCCGACTGCGACTTGGCACAGGCCATCGAACAAATCGATGTGGGCGGCCCCGCCATGCTCCGGGCCGGCGCCAAGAATCATCAGCGCGTCAGCGTAGTCGTGGACCCCGGCGATTATCCGCAGGTGCTTGCGGAGCTGGCCTCGCCAGACGGTATCGGCCTCGCGGAACGCCGCCGGCTCGCCCAGAAAGCCTTTGCGCACACCGCACGTTACGATGCGGCTATCAGTGACTATCTCGGCAACGTTGGGCACGATCCAGCCGAGGCGGCGTTGCCGGAGCGCCTGGAGTTGCGGTTCGAACGCGTGGAAAACCTGCGGTATGGAGAGAACCCGCACCAGCGGGCGGCGTTTTATCGCGACCCTCGCGCCGCCGTGGGCGGCATCGCCGACGCCCGCCAATTGCAAGGCAAGCCCCTGTCTTATAACAATATCGCCGATGCCGACGCCGCCCTCGCCTGTGTCAAAGCATTCACGACGCCCGCGTGCGTCATCGTCAAACACGCAAATCCGTGCGGGGTCGCTACCGCGAGCGACCATGCCGGCGCCTATGACGCCGCGTTCCGTACCGACCCCACCTCCGCCTTTGGCGGCATCATCGCTTTCAATGGCGAACTATCCGCCACACTGGCAAAAACAATTATCGACCGGCAGTTCGTCGAAGTGATCCTGGCCCCAACCATCGGCGACGGTGCTAAGCGCATCTTGGCCAAGAAAAAGAACATCCGCGTCCTCTTGACGGATCCGCACAGCGCGATGGCTGAAGCCTTGGAGTACAAGAGCGTGGCGGGTGGTCTGTTGGTGCAGGATGCGGACACCCAGCGCGCGGGCGCCGATGTCTTCACGGTTGCCAGTAAACGCAACCCCAGCGATGCCGAGTGGCGTGACTTGCTGTTCGCGTGGACGGTCGTTCGTTTCGTAAAATCCAATGCCATCGTCTTCTGCCGCGATGGCGCGACGATTGGCATCGGGGCGGGACAGATGAGCCGCGTCATCAGCACGCGCATTGCCGCATTGAAGGCCGAACAGGAGGGCCTGGAAACGGCCGGCGCCGTCATGGCCTCGGATGCCTTTTTCCCGTTTCGCGATGGCCTCGATCAAGCGGCAGGGTTCGGTATTAGCGGCGTTATCCAGCCAGGCGGTTCCATTCGCGATGACGAAGTCATTGCCGCGGCCAACGAACACAATATTGCGATGGTGTTCACCGGCGAACGCCATTTCCGGCATTGACCGCAAAATAAAGACGGGAGATCAAGTTTGAAAGTGTTGATCGTAGGCGGTGGCGGGCGCGAACATGCCCTGGCCTGGAAATGCGCGCAGGCAAGAAAAGTCGACGAAGTCCTGGTGGCGCCCGGCAATGCGGGCACGGCCCTGGAAACGAAATGCCGCAATCTGCCTATTGACGCCGACGACATCGACAACCTGATCGAAGCCGCTGTCGATGAGCACATCCACCTGACGATCGTCGGCCCCGAGCAGCCCCTCGTCGAAGGCATCGTCGACCGCTTCGAGGCCGCCGGGCTGCGCTGCTTTGGGCCATCCGCCGCCGCCGCACGCCTGGAGGGTTCCAAGGCCTTCGCCAAAGCATTCTTGAGCCGCTACAACATCCCGACCGCGCGTTACCAGCACTTCGACGCGGTCGATCCCGCGCTGGATTATCTGGCGGACCATCCCTACCCCGTGGTCGTCAAGGCGGATGGCCTGGCGGCCGGCAAAGGTGTGGTCATCGCCGAAACTCAATTAGCGGCCGAAGCTACGGTGCGGGACATGCTGGAGCAGAACCGGTTCGGCGCGGCCGGCGCATCCATTGTCATCGAGGAGTTTCTAACCGGCGAGGAGGTTAGCTTCATCGCCGTCGTCGACGGCGATGTGATCGTGCCGTTGGCCACATCCCAAGACCACAAGGCCCGCGACGACGGCGACCGCGGCCCCAACACGGGGGGTATGGGCGCCTACTCGCCCGCGCCCATCGTCTCGGACGAGCTCCACGAGCGGATCATGGCCGAGGTCATGGTCCCCACCGTAAACGGCCTGGCCGCCGATGGCGCGCGTTACCGCGGCTTCCTCTACGCGGGGTTGATGATCGACGCCGCCGGCAATCCCTCGGTGTTGGAATTCAATTGCCGCTTCGGCGATCCGGAGACCCAACCCATACTGTTTCGCATGCAATCGGACCTGGTCGCGTTGTGCGACGCGGCCATCGACGGTGAGCTCGCCAATTTCGGCGCCGTAGCTTGGGACCCGCGGCCCACCCTGGGCGTCGTGCTGGCAGCCGAGGGCTACCCCAATAAGTACGCCAAGGGCAAAGTCATTCATGGACTCGAAGCCGATGCGGAGAACCCAGATTGGAAAATATTCCATGCCGGTACGCAATTGGCTAACGACGAGGTCGTCACGAGCGGCGGGCGCGTCCTCTGTGCCGTCGCACGCGGCAATGACATCCGCGCCGCGCAACGCAGCGCCTACGAGCTGACCAACAGGATTCAATGGGACGGTGTGTTTTGCCGCCGCGACATCGGCTATCGGGCGATCGCTCGCCTCTGATGCGCTTAGCGCAGTTCGGGCTCACCGCTGGGGTTTGGTTCGCTCGCGGTCGACCGCCCTTCGGGTTCCCTTCGCGCTTCACCCTCACCGGGGCTGTCCGGAAGTCGGCATCCTGCCTCCACAGGACAGTGCGGGCATCCCTGCCCGCACCCGCTTCGCGGGCCGGGAACCCGGCGAGGCTAAACCGCTCCGGCGATTGCCTTGACTGCTAGCCCCATCAGCGAACCCTCCTGGAGATCAGCGAACTGCTTCGGCATCAGATGGATCGCGCTCTGATCGGCCGCTTTCGGCTGTGGATTCAATGAGTCGTTGCAACACCGGCTGGCTGAAGTACGAGTATTCGGGCAACGAGTTCTTCCAAGTGTCGCACGAGACGATCTACAAGAGTCTGTTTATCCAGGCCCGCGGGGCTTTGAAGAGGGAACTGCTTCGGCATTTGCGCAAGACACGCGGCATGCGACGCTCAAAGCAGCATACACAAAAGACTGATAATCACGGCCGCATTACCAACACGGTATCGATCCGAGAACGACCGGCAGAAGCTGATGACCGAGCCGTACCCGGTCACTGGGAAGGTGATCTCTTCTTCGGCAGCAACAACAGCCAGATCGCTACGTTAGTCGAGCGGCAGACTCGCTACGTAATGCTGGTCAAGGTGCCGAGCAAAGACACTGAGACCGTCATCAATGCGTTGATCAAGCATGCGCACAAGCTGCCTGGAGAGCTCTACAGATCCAGCGACCGACATCGAGGGTACTTCTGCGACCCACAGCACCCATGGCAACGCGGATCCAACGAGAATACCAATGGCCTTCTAAGGCAGTACTTCCCGAAGGGAATGGACTTAAACGGCGTTCATCAAAACAAACTGAATGCAGAGTTGCCAGAAGCCTTAACGAACGACCACGGAAAACGTTAACCTTCAGAACACCAGCGGACCGATTTACCCAATGTGTCGCGTCGATCCATTGAATCCGCAGCCAATAGCGGACCTTTGTCCAGCCACAAAAAACCCCGCACAAGGCGGGGCTTTGATGAATCCTGAATTGTAGAGTTCAGACTTTCTTTCGGCGTCTCGCTAAACCGATGCCCGCTAAGCCTAAGCCTAGCAGTGCCAGGGCGCCGGGTTCGGGGACCGCGTTGGGATCCATGTAGCTCCTGAATGCTAGGTCAAATGTACCATTGTTATAGGAATTGCCATTCAGAAATAGGCTCCCGACGTATTGGTCGGTGCCAGAACTACCCCTTATACCAAACCCCGTTCCACCTCCTAGGCCGAAGGTAAATGACTGGCCAGCGAGCAAGTTCAACCCTGCGGACGAAACGTCGAAAAAGGTCAAGCCATTGGCGCCCGAGTAGGCGCTCGAAAAGGCTGCAGCACCAGTCTGCCATGGTGAACCTAGCCAAATCTGCAGTGTTCCTGCCGCGTCGTTGGAAAAATTAACATCCAGGCCGGTTAACTGGCCCGATATCCCCACGACCACTTCTTGCTGCCAATTACAACATGCCCCGTTGTTGAAGGTGGTGTTGGTGGCGGCGTTCTGCTGGTCAATTATTGGCACAGCATTTGCCGCCACCGGTGACAGCAGGACAGCCAATATGGCCAAATACGCGCTTTTTAGTCTCGTCATCTG
>JAHEKG010000292.1 GCA_024638475.1 Rhodospirillales bacterium
CGAGCAGGCTTTCGGAAATCCATAACACGGGGCCCGAGACGACGGCGTCGGTGATCTCCCCCTCGAAGGGGCCCGCGTCGACGATCTTGCCGTCCGGGGAGAAGGTCAGGTCCTGCCGGGAGCGAAAATGCTGGGCCGTGCAGGGCAAACCGTTGAGCGGGTTGGTCCAGTCGTCCAGCAGTTTGCCGCTCTGCGGGTCGTGCCAAAAGCCGCACTCTTCCATGACCTGCCGCAGCCCGCCGTTGGCCTGGCGCTCCATGCGGTTGAAACTGAAACCTTCCACGCTAAAGAAATTCACGGCCTTGTCGTTAATCAGCTTGCCCCACAGCCGGCCGCTGTACCACCACATGCCCGGCCCGCCACCGATACCGCCGCGGGCTCGTGCATAGATTTCATTGACGCCTAAGTCCGCCGGTTTCTGCGCCGCCCGCAGCAAGCCCGGCGCCAATCCACCCGCCGCCACCCCGAGTCCCGCCCCGATCAAACGACGTCGCGACAATGCTGATTTGTTATTCACTAAACTTCTCCTCAAGGTTGTTTATTCGGGGAGCACCGCAATGGCCTCAATCTCAATAAGTAGCTCGTCGAATGCAAGTTTCTCGACTCCAAGCACCGTGCCGACGGGCGGGCCATTCGGATCCCACATGCGCGATTCCCGAACGATGCTCGCCATCGTTTCGACTCGCTCCCGGGTCAAACCGACGATGTAGTAGCGGATCAACACGACATCTTTCGGCGTCGCCCCCGCCGCCCGCAGGGCCAGGCGAACGTTGTCGAGCGCCTTGGCCGTCTGGGTTGCGAAACTACCGTCGCCGACGACCCGTTTCTCCGTATCCCAGCCAACCTGCCCCGACATGAAGATCAGCCTACCTGGTTTGGCGAGTGTGACTTGTGAGTATCCAACGGGTAGGCCATTGGCAAGCGTCGCCGGGTTGATCGCGTCGAAATGCCTATCGCCCAATGCCGGGCTTGCGGCAAGGATTACAACAGCCAGTAGCCGGGCGATGGAAGACACCAACTAACCGTCCTCGGCGGTGCACACCAGCTCGAACCGCTCCGCCGTCACCGGCATCTTCTTGTCGGGTGAGCGGCCACTGGGCTTCAACACGCGGGTGTAGTAATTCCAATGAATGTCACGCCAGGCCTCCAAAGATCGCGCGCCCGGTCCTTCGAAGCGGGTGTAGTCCTCGGTGATTTGATCGAAGGGCATGGTCGTCACACTGGTCGTGCGTAGCAGCGCGCCCGGTTTGCCGGCGAAGTCGGTAACGACGACGTAGCCGCCGACCACCGGCGTGACGTCGCGGTTGCCTTCGTACAGCCAGGGCGTGGGGAAGGTCACGGTTTTTTCGCCCTTCACGATCAAGCCGAGCAGGAGGCTGGCCATGTCTTCGTTATCGCCGAAATGCCGCACCCGGTAGAACCCATCCGCGGGCGGGGCGGTAACCTTGTCGCCACAGGCTTGCCAGAACGCCTCGATTTCCGGCGAGGCGGCACACCCCGGCGACGACACTAGACCGCTGACGAATAACAACAAACCCAGACGCAACATGGCTAAACCTCCGTGCTAACGGGTAACGCCCCGAACCTGTAATCCCCAAACCCCGGATTCACCATTGAAATTCAAGTAGCGTTTGTCCGTGATCACTAGGCCGGCAAAGTCCTCGGCACTAACCTTCACCGCGTTTTCGCCGGCCAGCAGATCCAGCGGCCGCCAGCCACTTAAGACACCATAGCCGAGAATACGCTGATCGGTAATAACAATAATCACCGCCTTGCCTTCGGCCCGCTTGAGCACCCGTTCCCGCGCGTCCAGTTTGAAGGGATCGAAGCGGCTGAAGCGCACGTTGGAGGCAACGAGCTGGCTCTTGTCCTCGATCAGGTGCACGGCCTTGGCGACCTGGTCGTCCGCCGCGGCCAACGAGCCGACTGCCAAGGCCAGGCACCACGCCACCAGCTGCCGATTCAATGCGCGCATCAATTCAGGCTTTCGCCCGTCGGGCGACAGAGGGTATAGAACCAACCGAGGTTGATGCCGAATCGCTCTGTTTCCGTCCCGGCATAAGCGTAGGCGAGCGGCACCGTTGGGTTGTCCTCGTGCAGGCGCAAGATCCTGAAGCGGTTGTTGGTGGGCGTGCTGAAGGCACGGTTGTGCAGCACGAGCGACAACTTTCGCCCGCCGGGGTAGTCGATGGCGGCACTGCCGCCTTGATCGTGCAAACTCACCTCGGTAAGCCGTTCGGGTTGGGTCATGTTGCCGTCGGCGTTGTAGTTGACGACGCAACTGAACCAGCGTGCCCGGTCGGCTTGAAAAAAGTCCGCACTCCCGGGCGCCAATTCCCACACGACGCGGTCGTCGTCGAGCGCACGCAGCGAGTCCTTGAACCAATAATATTCGGGGCCAACCACAATGGTGTAATCGAACCAGGCATTGCGTTGGTTGCCCTCAGGGTCAGTACCGATGCAAGCGCGCCGGTTCATGCCGCCCCGAAACTGCGTGCCCTCGTAGGCCAAGAAGACGGTACAACCGGCACTAAGCGCCCGCCACTGTTCAATCGGAGCGGTTGTGATTTTGTCCAGGTCGGCGTGGCTACCGGCCAGCGCCTTTTGGTCCTTCGGCGAATACAGTTGTACGCGGATGCCGTTGCTGTCGGCGTCCGTGTGCAACGACATCAGCCGAATACGGTAAAGGTCCGCTGGATCGTTATTCTTATATTCCTCGACATACAGCACATGGGTACCCAGCGCCGGCAATTCGACGCGGCGGTAGTGGCCGTGAATTCTAAAATGCGGTGCGAATTTAGGCTGGCTCAAGCCCCCGCCGGATTGGCGCACGATTTGCTCGTTGTTATCGAACTCCCCGGACCACCACGCCATGAGTAGCTCGCGTTGGCTGTCCAGCTCCGCTTGCGTATAGGCGAGGGCGGGCTGAGTGAAAAGTAAGATTACGGCGGCTAACCACCCACAGCGTTGTCGTGTCATCCCTCGATGCTACACCGCCTGGCCGAGGTAGAATAGGCGCGCATGGCTAAGAAGCGTTCGAAGAAGAAACTCAGCAAGCGCAATCCCGTCGCCAAGGCGCCGATTCTCGGCAAGGGCGGCACTCACGAGAAAAGTCGCAAGGCAAAACGCCTCGAGGACAAGCGTAAGCTCAAAGACGAATTGCCGGGTTGACCGCGGCGTTTGCCTTTACGATCAACGCTGCTGGGCGATCCGCTTCTCCAGCCAAGTCAATATGTCTGCGCTCACTCGGTCTTCCGCGCCGGCTAGGCTATGGGGGGTGCCGTCGTCGTACCATTGATAGTCCGCCGGCCCACCAGCCGCACGGGTGAAAGTCTTCATGAACGGCAGGTCGACGAAGACGTCTTTGTTACCGGCGATGGCGAGGATAGGAATGTCCAGTTTGCGGATTTGCTGCGTATGTACGGTCACTGCTTTGGGACCCCATTCGGAGAGAAAGCTGCCCGCCGTCTGATGCCATTGGCGTACCATCCCTGGTGGCGCGGGTTCCGGCATCACACCCTCGGCGTAAATGGTTTCTCGGTGGCCGTTACCGGCGGCAACGATGGTTTGTGCTTTCGCGACAAGATCATGATAGGTCGCTTCGCCCAGTCCGCGCTTGGCCCAATCCGGCCCGTCTCGCGTAGGTGCTAAGTAGACGATTCCCACAATGCGGGGATCGCCGCTCGACACTTTGTAATAGGTGGATCGGATTCCACCCCAGCTGTGGCCGACCAGTATCACGCGATCGAAGCCGCGTTGCTCCAGATGATTGACCCAACCGGCGGTATCCTGCGCCACGTCCTCGAATACGGCGGCGTAGCCGCCCGCGCCCGCCGCCCGGTTACGCGCCGCCAGTGCGGTATAACCCGCCTGGGCTAGGCGCACAGGCAACCAGTGGCTGGAGGAGCGCAGAGTGTCGCCGGTGTAGCCGTACAGCATCATGAACGCTGGCTTCGACGGGTCGCCGCCGTCCTCGGGTTGATAGAGCACACTGGATTGCTCCATACCGTCGGTTGCCCGGGTATCGACGATTTGGGTGGTGACCCGAGGCCGCGGTCCGAGACCGATGTCGTTTAGCCAGGCATAGGCATCTGCGGCGGCGCGCTCGCGCACCGACGGCGCGCCGTGAGGTAGCTGGCTGGTCGTGTTGGCGTTGCCACCCACAGTCGGGCGAGGCCCGAGGCCCGCCCCTTCGTGCCAATCAATGGCACCCTGGGCGGTGCGCTCGGCGGCACTGGTGAAAACATGGTCGACACCGCCTTCGTACCAAAGCGTATCGACTCTGGGGCTGCTGGTGGCCGCCGCTTTCAGTTGGGCTAAGTAGTCTTGGGTGACGAACACATCGGCATCGCCGGAGACCAGCAGCAACGGCATGTCGAGTTCAGCAAAGCTGATCGGGTTGCGGGTT
>JAHEKG010000036.1:0-1391 GCA_024638475.1 Rhodospirillales bacterium
CGTACGCGACCCTCGTTGCGAGTGCGCCGGGCCTTGATGCCCTCCCGGATCCAGGCTTCTTCCTTGGCCAAACGCTTGTCGAATTCTCGATTACCTTTCACTTCGGCATCGAGCGCCTGCTCTTTGGCGCGCAAGAATCGCGAATAAGGGCCGGGCCAGCTCCGCAATTTGCCGCGGTCGATTTCCACGATGCGGTCCGCCAGCCGATCCATGAAGGCGCGGTCATGGGTGACGAACAAAACCGCGCCTTGGTAGCTCGCAACCCGGTTCTCGAGCCACTGAATGGAAGTCAGGTCCAGATGATTGGTCGGTTCGTCCAAGAGTAGTAAATCCGGCTCGCTGACCAGCGCCCGCGCCAAAGCGGCCCGCCGCCGCCAACCGCCGCTGAGGTCTTGCAATGTTTCTTGAGGCGGAAGCTGCATCGATGACATCACAGAGGCGATACGCTGCTCGACATTCCAGCCGCCCGCGGCATCGATCCTGCGTTGCAGCGGCTCCAGTTCACGCAACATTTTGGAATCGGCGGTCTGCTGTGACAGGCGGCTATACTCCTCACGTAACGTCACGATTTCCGCCAGCCCGCCGGCTATGTACTCCTGCACGGATAGACTCAGGGCCGATGGTAGGGTTTGTTCCAACAGGCTGATCCCGATGAGCCCCGGTCGCTCCACGCTACCGCCATCGGGATCCAAGGTCCCCGCAACCAGTTTCAGCAACGACGTCTTGCCGGCGCCGTTGCGGCCCATCAGGCAAACCCGTTCCCCGGCTTCGATGACGAAGTCAGCGCCCGTTAATAGGGGCTGATCGCCGAATTCAAGATGGACTTGATCGAATCTAACGAGCGTCATGGGTACATCCATGGGTGAAAGCCGGCGGCGAGTTGGATTCTGACTTGGCGGAGACAGGCTGTCCACCGGACGGACACGCCTCCGGCCTACCCAGCTGGCTAGGCGATCCCGCATGTAAGTGACATACTCTAGCGTCACCGCCAGGAACTCTTCTATGCGCTGCGCCGGACCCTTCCAAATTCAGAAGTTGGTGGAATTTGAGTGGCCGGATCGGGCACCCGAGTTCCTCCTCAAGGACATTAGCGTCGAAGATTTCAGATCCACCCGCACCGCCGGTGATGCACGTTTCGTCACCCAGGCCACCAAACAACTCATCATGTCCTTCCACTCTTTCGTAGTACGCACGGACAACACCACGCTGCTCGTGGACACGTGCGTGGGTAATCACAAGGAGAGGCCCGCGCTGGCAGAATGGCATTTGCAGGAACGTCCTTACTTGCAACAACTGGGTCAACTGGGTCTTACCCCCGAGGACATCGATTTCGTCTGCTGCACCCACTTGCACGCCGACCACGTGGGCTGGAATACCCGCCTCGACGATGG
>JAHEKG010000036.1:1401-17822 GCA_024638475.1 Rhodospirillales bacterium
TGGCCGCTGGGTACCCACGTTCCCCAATGCCAGGTATCTGTTCGCCCGTCGCGAGGTCCACTACTGGGAAACTTTTCATGCGGACGATCCGGACAACATGTTTCGGAATTCCTGGATCGATAGCGTGTTGCCGGTACTGGAGGCCGGCCAGGTCGATTTGGTCGACGACGGCCACGAAGTCACTCATGGTATCAGTATCACGCCCGCGCCCGGCCATACCCCCGGCAACATCGTGATCGAGCTCAACGACAATAAATGCCGTGCGGTAATGAGTGGCGACACGATCCACCACCCAGTACAAATAGAGCGTCCCGAGTGGTCCAGTAACTTTTGCCTGGACCCGCTGGAATCCGCAACCACCCGGCAGGCGCTATTGGAGCGGCTGGCTGACCAGGATGTTATCCTGCTACCCGCTCATTTTGCCGGGCCAACCGCCGTAAAAATTGTTGGCGAACAACCAGGGTTCTTTTACGCCGACGCACAATAAACTTCCAGTTAGGGAGGGCCATCACATGCAAAGCCATGAACGCCGCGGGTACATTACGTCACCTTATGGGCAATTGCATTTTCGCGACCACGGAGCTCCCAACAGCCGGGAAGCCGTCCTCTTGCTACATCAAACTGCCTGGTCATCGGTGCAATTTCGCGGTGTCCAAGGCTACCTCGAGTCCGCCGGAGTCCGTTCGATCGCGGTCGATACACCGGGCTATGGAATGTCCGACGGGCCGGCGGAATGCCCGACCATCGAAGACTACGCAAGCGCGATAGCGCCAGTCGTCGAGCACCTGGACCTGGAGTGTGTGGTCCTCGCCGGCCATCACACGGGTTCTTCCATCGCAGCCGCAATGGCGCCGAATTTGCCGGCACAACTCGGCGGCGTGGTCATGCATGCGCCCTCCCTCTATACCGAACAAGAGCGCCGCGAGTTATTGCAAATGCCCCACTTCGATCAGACACCGAAGCCAGACGGCAGTCATTGGCTCAAACGTTGGGAGTTCGCCCGCGGCGCGACCGCCGGCAAAGCCAAGCTGACTTCGACGCACCTATCGGTATCGATGTTCTTCGATACGGGTCCAACAGAATGGCACGGCCACCACGCCGTGTTCGGATTCGACTTAGAGTCGGCGCTGAAAAAAATCACGGCGCCCGTACTCGTCATGTCGAATACGGGCGATATGAGCCATGAAAAAACCCAGCGCACGTTAGCGCTGCGACCCGATTTCGAATACACGGAACTCGACGGCGGTACCGTCTACATCGTTTACGAAGAACCGGAACGCTGGGCCCAGCCCGTGTTGGAATTTACGCAACGCGTCGCGGCAAGAGGTTAAGACTATGGATTCCGACTCCGAGCCGAGCAACGTAGATCGCCTCTACGTGGACGGACGTTTTGGGCAACTCCATGTGCGCGCCGCCTCGCCGGCAGAAGCGACGCAAAAACGGCCTCTGCTTTGCTTTCACCTAAGCCCCCTGTCCGGCATCGTTTACGAAACCTGGTTGGGGGAGATGGGCAAGGATCGGTTGGCTCTGGCCCCGGATACGCCGGGTTACGGCATGTCCGATCCTCCCGAGACCCAGCCTAGCATCGGCGATTTCGCCGCCGCCATGGGCGACCTCATGGACGCGTTGGAATTAACAGAGGTTGATGTGATGGGCTACCACACCGGCTCCAAGATCTGTGTGGAGCTTGCCCGCCAGCGGCCAACTCAGATAAAGCACCTGGTGCTCGTCTCCGCGCCCGTTTATACCGATGACGAGCTGGCAAGCCAGTACGCTCAGATGGGTGAGGACCGCCCCCCGGCCGACGACGGCAGCCACTTGCTCGAAGCCTGGGCCGGCCATTGGCGCTGGCGGGGCCCGGAGCAAAGCGCGGCCGCGTTGATGCGCATTTTTCCGGATGCGCTCCGCGGCGGCGAGCGGCGGCCCTGGGGACATCGCGCGGCGTTCAGCTACCAACATACGGACCACCTGCCCGAGGTCACTCAGCCCGTGCTGGTCATCAACCCCAACGATGACCTCACCGCCTTCACGGCGCGCATCGAACCGTACCTCAATAACGGCAGAGTCGTGAATATGGAGCATTGGGGACACGGCTTTCTCGACAGCCACCCTGCCGAGGCGGGCGCGCTGATCCGCGAATTTCTCAACGAATAGTGGGTAGCTCGAACCACTTTCCAATACCCACCCGCAACTGGCCCCGTTGATGCCCACGCCGGAACTCAGCTTCCTATTCATTGGTCTAAAGACCGTCGGCATAGCCATGGTTTCCGCAGGGAGCGTCACCGTCGTTGCTCTTCGCACCCATGACTTGGCGCCTTTACAAACAACAAGCCGCTGCACCCGCAGTGGCATAACGGAGGAGTAGGCCTAATGAAACGCACGTGGCTTTCCAGTTGTTTTTTGATGCTGCTGATCAGCCCGCTTGGTTATGCAGCGGACGAAGATGAAGAACTGTATCCAGATGTGACGCCGGAAAACTGTGTCACCGTTAGTCTAATCAAGCAAACCGAAATCATCGACGATCAGAACATCATCTTTCGTATGCGGGGTGGAAAAATTTACCGCAACCACCTACCTCGCAAGTGCTTCGGCCTCAAGCGCAGAGAAAGCTTCAGCTACGAGGTTCGTACACCGCAGCTCTGCGGTGTCGATATCATCAGGGTCGTGGATCCGTTTCGCCAAAGTCTCGACACCGGCCCTAGCTGTGGTCTCGGCAAGTTCTATCCGATTAGCGAAGCGGAGGCGGCGTTCCTAATGGGCGATGAACCGCGTGTCGAACCACCCGAAGCCCCCGAGGGCGAGGAATAAGTTGCGGCTTCTATGGGCGCTGGCAGCGCTATCGGTTGTACTTTCGGGCGGCTGTTACCAAAGCCCGCTCGAGCGGGCGTCCGCTGGCACTGCCGCGCTCAACAGCGACCGCATCCGGCAGCAGTTCGGTAACTATGGAATTGAGGTATTACAACAGGACGCTCAGCTAAGAGTCACCAACCTCTACAGCACCGAGCCCGAGGGCCGGATCTGTCGAACGCTAGCCGTCGTCAGTTTCAGCGTGCCGGTGCCCACCGAACTGACCGCCGCCCACGACGAAATACTCGCGGGTGGTTCGATCGGGACGGTTTTGAGCCGCAATGGCTGGCGGGTGGTGAAGCGCCGCTTGGCATTATACGAGATCAAAGTCGGGGTGGAATCGAGGGCCGCAACGCTCATGGCACTATCAGGCTCCCGGTCGCTCGCGGCCGACCTTTATGAACTTGCCGCAGAGCGCGATGAAGCAACGTTGAGTTACGCCATCATCGCGGAGATTCATCACCCCGACTTCATGAGCATTTCCCGACTGCGCGCGTTGCGATTACCCCAAGGGGACCATTCGGGTACTGCGCGCTTGCGGCAGCTGGCGGAACGCATTGCGAACGAATCGCCTCGGCGGCCGTAACAAGGCCGCCGGAAAAGGCGCCCTCAGCGCCCGCGGAGCGTGAGATAATGGCCGCAACTGCGCGGAGTTTAGGGATCGACCGGCTACCATGACTCACCTTATCGAACCAGCCAGCAGCGGCCGAGCGAAGTGCCGCGCTTGCGGGCAGCCGATCGACAAGGGCGAACTCCGCTTCGGCGAGCGCGCGCCCAATGCCTTCGGCGACGGCGAGATGACCTTATGGTTTCATCCTGCCTGCGCCGCGTTGGCGCGCCCGGAACCCTTGCTGGAGCTACTGGCGGAGGCAAGCCACGCCGAGCTGTTGGATGACGCCGCTTCACTGCAACGTGACGCCGAAACCTCGCTACAGCACCCCCGCCTATGCCGCATAGCGGGGGGGCAGCGCTCCCCTACCGGCCGCGCCCGGTGTCGGCACTGTAAGGAACTCATCGCCAAAGACGAATGGCGAATCGCACTCGGCTTCTTCGAAGACGGCCGCATGCAGCCCGGTGGGTTTATCCATGACAGCTGTGCTGCAGAGTATTTCGGCAGCGACGAAATTCTCGAGCGAGTCCGCCATTTCAGCCCCGAATTCAAAACCTGACATGAGTGAACGGCACCCACCACCGCGCGTTGACGTATTTGCCGACGCGGCTCTGGCAAACATCCGCAGCCGCCAACGCGAACGCAACCTGCGAACCATTGACGGCCCGGCGTCATCCAGTCAGCAGGTGAACCGGCACGCTGCATTACAATTTTGCGGCAGCAATTACTTGGATCTGGCACACCACCCGGAAGTCGTGGCGGCTGCCGCCCGCGGGGCGCAGGATTGGGGCTGCGCATCGGGGGGCTCGCGCCTCATCAATGGCAATCTGCGTTGTCACGAACAGCTGGAAGCCGAGTTGGCCGATTATTTGGGGACCGAGGCGGCGCTCGTGTTCGGGCCAGGATACATGGCAAACGTGGGGATCATCCCCGCATTGGTCGATACGGAGGACTTGATCGTCTCCGACGCACTCAGCCATGCGTCGCTCATCGATGGCTGCCAGCTTTCGAGGGCCAGCGTCCAGGTGTTCCCCCACAACGACGTGGCCGCGCTGCAATCCCTATTGCAACGGGAGCGGGGCCGATACCGGCGGGCGCTACTGGCCGTGGACGGCCTCTACAGCATGGACGGCGACATTGCACCATTGGGCGAGTTCGTCGATATCGCCGAGCGTTACGACGTGATGTTGTTGGTCGATGATACCCACGCCACGGGCACTGTCGGCGATGACGGCCGCGGCAGCGCGGTGCACCGCGGGGTGGCGCCGCAGCGCGTGGATATTCAGCTGGGTAGCCTCGCCAAAGCCCTGGGATCGTATGGATCCTTCGTCGCGGGATCCCGAACGATGTGCGAGCTGTTAATCAACACTTGCCGGAGCTTCATTTTTTCCTGTGCCCTGCCGCCGCCGCAGGTCGAGGCCGCCCGCGCGGCGTTGAAAATCATGCGCCGGGAACCCTGGCGGAGAGACCAGTTGCAACACAATGGCGACCACTTGCGGCAGGCATTGCACGCCCACGGCATCGGCACGGGTCAAAGCAGTACCCATATTCTGCCCGTGATCGTCGGCGGCAACGAAGCGACGATGCAATTGTGTGAGTCGCTGCTACAGCAGGGCTATTTCACCCAGGGGATTCGCTATCCCTCCGTCCCCGACGGTACCGCCCGCTTGCGGCTCACCGTCATGTCCTCACACACCGAACAAGATCTCGATTCACTGGCGGGCGCAATCGCAGAAACCATGCAGAAGGAGTAATACCCATGACAAGCCGAGCTGGCTGGCTGAAAAAGTTGCTGCTAATGAGCGTTTGCGTACTCAGCGCCCCCGCCTGTATGTCGCAGGATCCGGCGACTATTGCCGTCATCGGCACGGGCCGAGTGGGTGCCGCGTTGGGCCCCCGTTTCGCCGCTCTCGGCATTGAAGTGATTTACGGCAGCCGCAACCCGAACCGGGACTCGGTCAGGGCACTGGTCGCGAAGACCGGCGATCGGGCGCGGGCGGCAGGTCAGGCCGAGGCCGCACAAGGCGCCGACTGGATCGTACTCGCCGTGCCTTGGACCGCCGTCGAAGCGCTCGTCCCGACGCTGGGCCCATTGGATGGCAAAGTCATTATCGACATTACCAATGCCATCGCCACGGGTAAGGACGGTCTTATGGCAATGTCGGTGGAGAGTTCGGGGGGCGAGCTCATCCAACAATGGGCGCCGGGCGCTCACGTCGTCAAGGCGTTCAACGCCGTCGGCTATCACATCATGGCGGACCCGGGCGCCGCGGGCGGTACGGTTACGATCCCGCTCGCCGGCGATGACGGCGACGCAAAGGCGGCCGTCGCAAGCATCGTCCAGCGCCTTGGCTTCGAAACAGTCGACGTTGGGCCGATCAAACATGCCCACCAGCTCGAAGGCATGGCCATACTCTATATGGTGCCGTACATGACCCAGCGACGCGACGAGATCTTCGAATACCACTTCCGCAAGGGAACGGCGTCGAGCGTCACCGAGGTGAGGCCGGCGGAATAAAGGGCGCGTCAGTCACCGCCCGGGCACGACGCCGGCTCACCACGCAAGCGCAAGCACGATGGATCCGCGCGGTTACAGCCGTGCTCACTAGTCGCGCTGAAAAACTTCGATGAGAAAACCGTTCGGAGCTAAAAACGTCATCGCTGTGTGGTGGCCCAAACTCGGACTCGTATAAGTGACCGGCCCGGCCACGGGCTCGACGTTACGAGCCGTCGCCCGCGCCTTTACCGCCGCAACGTCGGTGACTTCAAAGCTCCACATCACCATGCCGCGCGCGGGGGGCCGTGGCGGCACACCGCTGCCGCTGCGCGTATGCTCGGCGGCGTACTCCACGAGCGCCACGTGGCCCGTGCTCGAACCCCGGGCGTGCACCAAGGTAAACCGAAACGGGATCGGATATTCGCTCCAGGTGCGATCGGAACGCACCTCGTAGTCGAGCACCTCGGTCAAAATCTCCAGCATCGCGTCGATATCTGGGACGATCTGGGTCGCATAGGCCGGCCCGCCCCGCTGCGTGACCGAATCGAAAATACCTACCTGTGGCAGGCCGCCCTTGCGCGAGATGGCGATGACGCGCATGAATTCTGGGCCAAGGAAGGTCGCCTCATTGACGTTGTAGACCCGGCCGTTTGGCGCGGTAACATCGAATACTTCCACCTCGGCGGTGGCGCGCTCGAAACCAAGCCCGCGGAGTTCTTTGTCCCAGGCAAACACATCCAGCGTTGGAAAACCCATCCCATAAGGGCCCAGTTCTTGCCGGTCCCAGCTCAGCCGATGGGCGCCCGTGGCTGCGTCCGTCACGAGTACCCGCAATTGAGTCGTACCCGGAACGGCCGGGCGGCTGAGTATTCGCGTGCTCCAGCTAATCGCCTCCGGAATACCCCAGAGCCGCCGTTGAATATCTAGCACAGAACGCTCGACTTGACCGTTGCCAGTCTCTTCGAGACCCAATCCGGCGACGAATAACTTTTCGAGCGGCGGCCAATCCGGCGTAATGATGGTGACCGTGTGCAGTGGGCCCGTCAGTCCCGCGCTGCTGTCGGCCGGGGCCATGACGTCAACCGGGTCGGGTTGCCGGCCGCAAGCAACCGCTTGTATTGCCAACAGACAGACCAGCCAGCTCAGCTTGGGACGCAACACTGCCAGGTTATAAGGCCTCATAACCCGGGATCAATTTGGTCACGAAAATACCCATGCCGAATTCTTCGCGGTGGGCTTTAGTCTCGCGCTTGATGATATCCATAACCGTGTCGTGATCGCCGACGACGATCGTGGCCGTCGGTGAGGTCTGCACCTTAATGCCTTCGTAGCGGTTGAGGCGGGCGATAAATGATTTGATGGGCGGAACAAAATCTTTGTCCGTGGGGTAGAGGCTGATTTCCGCAGTCAGTATCACGAGCGCGATCCTCGCAGGGCCTGCTGTCGGCCAATTGGTAACGACTCGCCCAATAGGCGCCCCAAGGTCAACGCCGGAGTGAGCATGAAGCCGGGGATAAAATTGTTGCCCAAGGTGGCGCCGCTGCCCAGCACTTCGCCCGCCGCATACAAGTTCGGAACAGGCTTGCCATCTCCGCGCAGTACCCGCATTTGTTTGTCGACCATGATTCCGGCGGACGACGTGGCGGAGCTGCCCAAGTGGGTAATGGCATAAAAGGGCCCGCGGCGAATCGGTAGCGGCTTGTGCTCGCGGCCCAGATCGTCCGCGCCCCGGCGGACACTGGCGTTATATGTCTTGACCGTGGCCGCTAGGCCGGCGGCATTGATTTGGGCGCGTTCAGCCAAGGCATCGAGCGAATCCGCCCGGTGGAACATGGGGTGGGCGTTGAAGTGACTGACCAGTCGCCGCATGCTCCAGCCCGGAATGCCGATTGGAGCGCGCTCCAAAATTTCTTGATCGAACACGACCGAATAACGCAGGCGCGGCTGTTTCAGCAACACCATCGCACGCCGGTAGTTCTCGGGCTCGTCCTCGCGAATGAATCGCTGGCCGTCATCGTTAACCCAAATCTCCCACGGCGGGCGTTGTTGCGGCGTGGTGTTGAAGCGACCGTAAACGCGCGCCGGAAACTGATCGGCGGTCAGGATGTTGCCGGTGCCGGCGCGGTGCAGTTCTCCACCCCGTAACCAGCCGCCGACCGAAGTGGCGAGCCCCAGGCCGTCGCCTTGCGAATGCGGATAGGCGCCCCCCGCATAGGCCGGAAATCCGTTTAAGCGCTCGAACAGTTCCGGGTTCATCGAGTAGCCACCGCTGGTGATGAGAATGTGGCGGCCAAAAAACTCCAGGCTCTCGCCGCGGTATTTGGCGCGAACGCCACGGATTGCACCGTTGGCGTCTTGAATCAATCCGCCGGCCCGGGTGTTGAGCTGCGTGACCACGCGGCCGCTGGCCAGTTCGGGTTCCAATTGCCGCCGGACCACGGCAAGGATCGCCGGACCTTCCTCTGCCGACCACAGGTAGCGCGGAATGGTATAGGCGGGGCGGCCCGGCTGTGACCCGGTGACCGGGTGGTCCGCAATGGGGGTCAACCCGTTGTCCAGCAGCCAATTGATCGTTTCCGGGGCACGGTCACATGTCGTGCGCAAGATGTTGCGATCTGCGAGCCCCATGCTCAGACGCACCGCATCCTCGAAATGTTGATCCGGCGTGTCGACGATACCCTTCGCGGCTTGGGTCCTTGTTCCCGCCGCACTCACCTGGCCGTTAGCCATGTGCATCGTGCCGCCGATGTCGTCGGCCGCGTCAATGAGCAGGACCTTCGCCCCCCGCCGGGAAGCAAAAATCGCGGCCGGCAAACCGGCGGTGCCGGCGCCGACGACGATGAAATCCCAACCCGTGGACGGGGCGGCGCCACGGCCAAGCAACGGCGCCAGGGATACGAGAGGTGCCAGTGAGAGGGCACCCGAGAGTAGTCTGCGTCTTTCCATGGCCCGATAGTGTACCGTACGAGCCTAAGAGAGTTTGCGCGGCGGGCCCGCCGGGCCTGCTGTCACGTCGTCGTGGCGCTCGAACAGGCCACCGAAAAATAGGTGCTGCATGGCGCGACCTCATTGTATGTTCATACAGAACCAAGGCCTGCCTTGGGTTAAGGGGATACTACCCGGCGCGCGGGCGTCGTTGCCGACTCGCGTTCTGAGCCAGGACCCAGACAGCGGTGCGTTGTCCGCCATCGTGCAATTGCCGCCTGGCTGGCATCCCAATCAGCCAAACAGCCTCGACGTTGACGAAGAGACACTGGTTCTCGGCGGAGCTGTACAAATCAATGGCCAGCCCTTCGGGCCCATGAGCTACGCCAACCTACCCGCCGGCTACCAACGCCTGCAGGTGGCCGGCGACGATGGCGCCACGGTCCTAGTGATGCTTTCAGGCAAGGCGAGCGAATACAGCCCCACCGCCTCGGACTACGACGCGCGCAAATTAGTACTGAATGTCGATCCGGCCGCAGAAGGGCTTCCGACGTGGACGGAGAATCCCTATACCCGGTACTTGGTCGGGACGGGCGTGCGGCCGCTACGCGAGGACCCCGATACCGGCGAAATCAGTATTCTTTATGCCGCATTGCCGTTTCGTTACATGGCCAAGCGTTGGACCCATCCGGTGGTGCAAGAAATGTTCGTGTTGGCCGGCGAATACGCCATCAACGACGTGGGGCTCATGTGCCCGGGTGCATACGCCTGGTGGAGTCCCAACGAATGGCATGGGCCATATGGTTCTTTAACGGGTTTCATGATGTTTATTCGCACCCACGGCGGAGCTTTGGCAAATGACATTGCGCAGGAAGAGATTGCCGTCGACTATGCCCCGCCGTATCGACCGCGGTTACCTGACGCATTAAAGCAATACGCGACCACCCCCGAGGGTTCCACCCTGTACTGATCGAGGCTTGCATGTCAGACCCAATCGCTATCGTCACAGGTTTTCTCAGCGACCTCGCACGCCGCGACCTCGAGGCGGCTGAAAAGTGGTTGGCGCCCGGATTCGAACTGCACATCTCGGGCCGCAAGTTCGGCACGTTGGCAAGTTTTGCGAAATTCTCGGCGCAGCGCCAAAAATTTTCCAAGAAAAACCTCGACGATTGCGATCACTGCCACGACGAAAACAATCAAGATGTGGTCTATGCCCGCGGCACCATGGAGGGCGAATGGCTCAACGGGGAAAGGTTTGCCGATGTGTTCTGGCTAGACCGTTTTCAATTGAGAGGCGGCCTCGTTGAGCGGCTGGACATCGTCAGCGACATGGCCGAGTACCGCCCGCCCATCAACAAAGGGGCAAGCTAACATGGCACGACCGCATATTTGTTTTATACAGAGTCAGTGCCTGCCCTGGCGAACGCACAGTTGGCTCGGCACGGATGACGTCAATGCTAAATTTCTGAGCGTCGACGATGATTCCGGTGCGTACACCGCAATCTTCGAGTTAGCCAGCGGGTATCAGCAGGACGGGCCATTCGCGTTTGCCGCCGACTTCGAGGTCTTCGTCCTGGCCGGCAGCGTCTCGTTGGATGACAGGGAACTGGGTCTGCAAGATTACGCCCTCATTCCTGCCGGCGTAGCCATCAAGCGGGTCTCGAGCAGCGGCGCAACGCTCCTCGCCATGCCGCTCGGCTCGGCGACGCTCCGCGAAGCGGCGCAAAGCGCTCGCCCCCTCGTGTATCACAATACGTTTGCGATGCCGTGGCTCACGGGCATGGAGGGGTCGGTGACGGGTAAACCCCTAGGCGGCACAATATCCACGAAAAAACTCCGCTACGACGCCGGCACGGGCGGGCAAACCTTTCTGTATGGCGCCCTCGCGCAGCATCCGCCGCCCAAAGTAATGCCAGGGCGCTTCACGCACCCCATGGTGGAGGAAATTTTCGTGCTGGCCGGGGAATTCACCTTTGGCGACACCGGGCGCATGGGGCCCGGCGGCTACGTGTGGTGGCGCGAGAATAAGCTGCATGGGCCGGTGGGCAGTGAAGGCGGATATCACTTGCTGATTCGAGTCCATGAAGGCCATCTAAAGAACGAATTCTCGAAGGAACCCTCGCCTTTTCGATACGACGCAGACTATCGCCCGGAGTTGCCGGAGCAGCTCAGGAGCATCGCCAAGCCGTATCCAAGACCCGACCGCTGGTAATAGCGTAATAGCGTGATATAGATACTTGGCTTTCGCCGCACAATTTGCGATGCTTGCGGCTCGTTCAACTACACAAAAGGAGGTGATCCCATGTCGAGTGAGATAACAAGGGGTTTCAATGCTACGGGACCAAGACTGGAGGCCGCCGCATAACCTCCACTTGAGATACTGGGCATTGAACCCAATCTCACGGAAGGGCCGCGCAAGCGGCCCTTTTTTGTGGCTATCGACTTCTCACCGAGTTCACTTAAACTGCGCCTATTGCTGTGGTGATGGGGATATCCATGCGGGCCGGGCGCCAATTGCTACTCCTAGTCAGCCTATCATGGGGGGCGCTAGCCTATGCCCATGGGCCGGGGACGACTTATCAAGATTGTGAGTACTGCCCCCCACTCATAGAACTTCCCGCCGGCGGTTTTCGCATGGGCACACCCCCCAACGTCGAGGTCGACAACGAAACCGGCGAATCCCCGCCCGTGAACATCACCCTGGCACGCGGCTTTGCCATCGGCCAATTCGAGGTGACCCACCGGGAATTCGACGCGTTTGCGCGCGCTACCGACTTCGAACCCGTGGGCCGTTGCCGCGTGTGGAACGAAACCAAACGCCGCTATGCCGATGACGATCAACGCACTTGGCGCCAACCCGGAGTACCCTCCGAACCGTTGCCCAACCACCCGGTGTCCTGCGTGTCCTGGGAAGAGGCCAGCGCCTATGCCGCGTGGCTTGCGGCGGAAACCGGCCTGCCCTACCGCTTGCCGACGGAAGCGGAATGGGAATACGCCGCCCGCGCCGGCAGCGATGACATCTATCCCTGGGGGGGCGACCCAGACCGCGGCTGCCGCTATGCGAATGCCTATGACTTGGATACGCGGGCTCAATATCCGCTGGCTTGGGAGCACATGCGGTGTCACGATGGCTTTGCCGGAGTGGCGCCGGTGGGTTCTCTCGAACCCAACGCGTTCGGCGTTTACGACATGATTGGCAATGTCTGGGAATTCGCGCAGGACTGCGCAACCCGGTCGCATATCGGCCGACCCAAGGATGGCAGCGCCTGGGTGTGGGAAGGCGGCTGTGCACGCCGTATTCAGAGGGGCGGCGGCTGGATCACATCAACGGCACGTATCCGCCCCGGCTATCATGGCGACGCGAATGCGGCCCATCGCTTCGATTTTGGCGGCTTCCGAGTCGCCCGCGATGTGGTGCCGGCACCATGATGCGATTACTCGCGGTCTTGATCTTGGTCTACGGGCAGACCGAAGCGCGGGCCGCGGAGCGCTTTCAAGACTGCGACTTCTGCCCGCAGATGGTGGTGGTCCGCGCGGACAGCTATCAAATGGGCACACCCCTCGGCGCCTACGAGGTCGACGCGGCGTCCGGCGAGGGCCCGCCGATCCGCATCACCATTGGGCGCGCCTTTGCGTTGAGCCGCGCCGAGGTCACGGTGGCGCAGTTTCAGCGTTTCACCGCGGCGACTGGACACCGTCGCAATGAACGTTGCGCGCCTGCAAGTCCACCGTCTGCCGGCCATCCCGTCAGCTGCGTCAATTTTGCCGACGCTCTCGCCTATAGCCAGTGGTTAGCGAGCGAAACGGGGCAGTCGTATCGCCTGCCCAGCGAGTCGGAATGGGAATTCGCGGCCCGCGCCGGTACACCCTGGCCGCGCCCATGGGGTGCGAACAACTCCTTTGAAGGGGTTTCCATTTCTTTGACCTGCGATCACGCTAACGTCTACGACATCGCGGCACAGGCGATATATCCGCGAAGTTGGCCGTACGCGCGCTGCGATGACGGTTTCGCGGCAATCGCGCCCGTGGCGTCTTTTCCCGCCAACGATTACGGGCTCCATGACATGGTAGGCAATGTTCGTGAATGGACGGCCGATTGTTTTACCGCAAGCTATTGGGGAAGGCCGCCGGATGAGCGCGCTTGGACTTGGGGCGGCGGCTGCGAGCAGCGCGTCGTCCGGGGCGGCGGCTGGCTCAGCCGGCCGACGGATGCACGGCCGGCAAGGCGACATGGCGTGCCGGCCACGGCCCGCAACCCCGATCTCGGCTTCAGGGTTGCGCGTGAGTTGAGCGATGCTGAAAGCCCGGCGCCGAAGGCCACGCTGCGCCGAATCACGCTGTTCACTGCAGATGTCGAAGCGGCCAAGGCTTTCTGGTCGCAGGGGTTCGGTTACCGGGTAAGCGCCGAGGACCCAAATTTCGGCAATGCGGGGCAATTGCAAAGGCTCGGCTTGCCACCGGACGCACGGTTGCATTTCGTGATGCTCGCGCCGGCTAACCCGGCCGAACCCTTGATAGGCCTGCTGGGTACACGCGGCGGCGAGTTTCAAGCGCCGCCCCGGGTCAACGATCGCCCCTGGGCAGGCCAGGCGTTGGTGGTACTCAAAGTCGCGGACCTCGAATTGACCCTAGCGAAGCTGGCCGATCTAGGGGTGCCCTTGCCGAACGAGGTCGAGCCATTGGACGGCCCGACGGGTATTCGTGGCTATGGGACGACCGTTATCACGCCCGATGGCACCTCTGTCATTGTCCAACAATTAAATGACCCATAACGGGTATAAACAACCTATGAGAGTGTCTGCATGAGCTTAAAAGACTTGAGCACCGTCGTTCTGGACGCGTTGGACCTGCACGCCACGTCCGCAGTTCGCGAGCTACCCTTCGGCACCGCCACCAAGCGGCTGATCATCGGCAGCGGCAACGCGCTGCCAACCGGAAAGATTATCTTCGAGGGCGAAGACGCGCTATTTTGCGATGAAGGCCAATACCGGGCGATGCTGGAGCGGGAACCCGATATAGACTCGGTGGTGGTCATTTCGGCGTCGGGCACGAAACACGCGCCAATCATTATCAAGGATCTGCTTGCCAGGGGGCTAACCAGTTATTTGCTGACCTGCGCTCCTGCCTCGCCGGCGAAGGACCTGTTACCCGCCGATCGCGTGGTGCTCACCCGCAGCAACCCCGAACCCATTACCTACAACACTTCCACCTACATGGGGATGATGCTCACGCGAACCCGCGAGAACACCGCGGACATCAAGCAACACATATTGGCCAACGTGGCGCCCCTGATCCCCGATTTCAATCGATACGAAGCGTTCTATTTGCTCGTTAAGCCTGAATTCGAAATCGAAATGGAAATGTTTATTACGAAGTTCGACGAGCTTTTTGGGGGCCGGGTTAACGGGCGCTGCTACACGCCGGAACAAACGCTGCATGCCAAGACCGTCGTGCCCTGGGAGAAAGAATTATTTATCAGTTTCGGCTACGACAACCACAGCTTCGGCTCGGAACGCCTCGCGATTCCCCTACCGGCGAATTGCGGCTACGTCGCCATGCTGGCCATTGGATACTATGTCATTGGTTGTATCCAGACGCAGAAGCCGCCCTGGTTCATGAAAAGCGCAGAAGAGTATGTTCGCCTGCAAAAGGAACTCTTTAACCAGGCAAGCTGATCGGAACAATTACGCCGCCCATGGCAGGTTATTCGGTGCGTTCAGCAACGGGTTCGGTCTCAGTTCAATACGCGGTAACCGCGGCCACGCATACAGCGTTTGACCACTTGTTCTTTCTCGCGCTGATTCCTGACTCCGGATTGAGTGCCGCCGGCAACGCCACCGTAACCCGCGCCGCGATCGGCACCCCCGCCAATGGCTCCGACGACGCCACCGACGACCGCCCCCGTGGCTGCGCCCTTAAGCACCCCTTGCTCGACCTTGACTTCGTCGCCGTAAGCCTTGCACTCGGCCAGGTCCTCCTCGTACTGGGCCACGTTGACGCCCTGCATATCGACGATGGGATCGGGATGGGCGGCGCAAGCCCCCAACAGGGCGGCGCCGAGCAACAGGATTCCTTTCATTACTGTCTCCTCGAGATTCAATGTACCCGCCCTACATTAACGCGGTGCCCGTTATTTGGTTGACCGTTGGCCCCGAAAAAGGTTCGGATTCATTTCTATACCACCCCGACGCAAATAGCCATCGCGGCTCTTTGGAACTGCCTGTACGTTACTAACCGTCAAACACAAGGAGGTATGACATGAAAAAAATACTGGTATTGGTTTTGTTCGCAACGGGCTCGCCACAGCTACTCGCCAATGATTCCGGCTGCGAACAACTTGCCCATGGGATTGGCATAGCGCTCGGCGCGGCATCGGCCTCTGCGGCAGGCCCGGCGGGCGGCGCGGCCGCCAACGGTTTGCGCGCGCTGGGCGGCTGGGCGGCCTACGAGTTGACGAGCCGGACCGCAACGCAACTGATTTGCGATAACTCGCTTGCCATCGAGGTAGCGCTCTACGAACAGGGACTGATGTTGTTATGTGCCAACGGCGATATGGCCTCATGCAACAGCGTCGGTCCGATGTACACCAGCTTCGCCCGAGATTTTGCCGTATGCGGTGGCTGCACCGTTCAGGAAGTCATGGGGGCCTTCCTAATGGAAGACGGCGAACGGCAACGGTACTTCGAATCAAAACGCCGCGCCAGGGGCATTGCGCAACCCCACCTGACCGTCCTTCCGAGAAACGATCTGCAACTGGACGCTCAATACCTCACGGCCTACTATCAAGGGATAGCCGACGGGCTGCAAAAGAGCCTGCTCGAATCTTTCGGATCTCTGTGAAATAGCCCATGCCGGCAGAATTCTGGAATTTCGTCATAGGGGGCGCAATCTGCGCCCTGGCCGGGGCGGTTACCTATAGCATCAGGAAACGCTGGCCAGACAATACGGCGGTGACAATATTGTCATGGGCGGCTTTTTTTGCGGCATTCGGGGGCGCGGTATTTTTTTTCGGGTCGTAGCTAATCGGGGGGGCGGCGACCGTCGCCCCCGGTTGCCAGGAAGTCCGGGTCCACCGCGGCCGCATAGGCCTGCTGCAGATGCAGCATCGGCGCCGGCGGCGCCTCCACGTAGTGGCAGATTAGCCAGCGATGATGCTTGCGATGCAAGACGGCGCTGACCCGACTGTCGATACCGACGGGCGCGTCGAAACCGAGAATCTCCCCGTTCCAGTGCATTTGATACAGCGCCGCCGCGTGCGCCGCCCCGAGCGGTTTTACGTTAAGGCCCCAAAAACGCATGGAACAGCGCCTCAGCCGGGCTTCCGCAGTGGTGAGGTAATCGTCGAACGCCGCCCAGCTCACAATCGGCTGATGTTTTTCCTGGGGCATAAAGTGAGGAGCCGCTTGCTCGGTATCCCACAGATCGCGAATGGCCTGCAGATCTTTGCGATTCCAACATTCGCAAAGCTCGGCGAGGCATAGCTCGATTTGCTCCTGAAGGCTCTGCACAAACGATTCCCTTTCTGGGTTACTCCGCCATGTG
>JAHEKG010000037.1 GCA_024638475.1 Rhodospirillales bacterium
GTAATGCCGCCATCCAAGCGGCAACCTGGTCGGCGGGCAAGTTAGTCCCCCACGCGCCGCAGCTCAGCTGGGCACGAGGGGGTTACAGAAGGTGCCGCGGGGGCAAGCCGCCGGCTAGCTCGGGTTGCGCACCAGGTCCAGGGTGCGAATCTCGCTGGTGGCTTCCATGACCAACGCATAGCTCATCCGGTCGAAAATACGAAACACCAGCATGGTGCCAGCGGGTTCGTCTGGCAAGCGGACTTTCTTGCTGCCTAGCCCACCTTTTGCGAAGCGGTCACGGACGACCTCGCCCGTTTGCCAAATCCGCAGGACGTGGCCGGGCTCCAGCCCATGATTGGTGCCGCGATTGATGACGACGACCTGGTAACTGCCGATGAGGGATACCCCATCGATTACCGAGATGATCCTGCCTTCTATGTCGGTGTCCGGGGACCGGGGGAAGTAGTTGACAGGCTGCAGCGACTCCTCCGGCAACAAGCGGTCGCCTTCCAGCGCCTCCCGGGTGGTTTCCGTCAAAAATACCGTTGCCGGATCGCCGCTCACGCGGATGCGGCCCTGGCCGACGTAGATACCTTCGTAGCCGAGCACGGCATTGTCGTCCGGATCGACGAGTTTGTCGCCGGGATGCACGATGTTATAGACGTTGCCTACCGTGTCGTCGGCGCCGCGCACATAGACATCGTTGCCGGCAGCGGCGATCAAATGATTACGCCGGCTGCTGAGAATGTAGGGCAGCCGGTCCACCTGATCCTTGCCCAGCACCGCCGGTCGCGACAGGAAGGCTCGCAGCACTTCGAAGGGAATTGTCGAAATGGCGTCCTCGAGGGGTTCGGCACGGACGCGCGGTGAAAGCCGCTGGGTCCTGCCGCGTTCCAATTGCAACACGGGCCGCCCGCCCATGTACGTCAGCGTGAGAATATCGCCGGGATAGATGAGATGGGGATTCTCCACCTGCGGGTTGATCTGCCAGATCTCCGGCCAGTACCAGGCGTCTTTCAGAAACACGGAGGAGATATCCCACAGGGTATCCCCGCGCTGCACGACATAACGGCCCGGCGCATCGGGGTTCAGGGGAATGGGTTGCTGGCTGCTGCTGCGGGTCGTTGCCGCATCATCGTAGACCGGCTGCCTGGGTTCGGCGATATAACCGGATCCTGGCGCCCGGGGCGGAGCCGAGCTCTGTACCACCGGGGTTTGACCCTGCGCCGAGGGGGGCGCCTTGGTGGCCCCATCGCGGCCGGGTAGCCAGCCACAGGCACCGACTAGGGCGACGATGAAACCGAGGCCCAAATATTGGGGGAGACGAGTGAACAACGATTTACGGTGAGACATGCTTGCTAGCTCCATTCTCTGATATCCCCCGGAAATCTGCGAGGGAAACAGACCGTTACTGCTATAATTGGCGCATCCCGGGGCCCAAAAAAGGCTCAATACAACGCGCTTCAACGGCTTCCGGGAACCACTACTATCCCTGTAAAGTCATATATTTAAGCGAACTTTGGCGGTTTATACATAAACGGCGGCAGAAGCACAATGGCGCGTCTCCCAATTCTAGAGTATCCAGACCCCCGGCTGCGAACGAAAGCGGCGCCGGTGGTGGTGTGTGATGCCGCGATCCGGACCCTGGTGGCGGATTTATTCGAGACCATGTATGCCGCCCCAGGCATCGGCTTGGCGGCTAGCCAAGTCGACGTGCATCGCCGCGTACTCGTCGTCGACGTGTCCGAAGAGCGAAACCAGGGCGTGTGTTTGATCAATCCGGAAATCATGCATGCCGAGGGTACGACGACCTACGAGGAGGGCTGCCTGTCGGTGCCCGGTTTCTACGACGAGGTCGAGCGCGCGGAGAAAATCAAGGTTCGCGCATTGAACCCGGAGGGTGACAATTTCGAGTTGGAGGCCGAGGGTATTCTCGCAATTTGCATCCAGCACGAGATGGATCACTTGGATGGAAAACTGTTTGTCGATTATCTGTCGGAGCTGAAGCGAGGCCGGCTGCGCAAGCGGCTCCTCAAGCAACGCCGTCAGCCGAGCGTCGAAGACGCTCGCGTACCCAGCCTATAAAGTTGCCCTAGCCATGGCCCAGATTGCCTTTGCCGGCACGCCCGCATTCGCCGTGCCGTGCTTGGCTGGGTTGCTGGCAGCAGGCCATGAGGTCGGGCCGGTATTGACCCAGCCGGATCGACCGGCCGGTCGCGGCCGGCAGCTGCAAGCGAGCGCAGTGAAGGCTGCTGCGACGAAGGCGGGTTTGAACATTTTGCAACCGCAGCGACTCGAACCTGCGCTGTTGTCGGAGTTGGGAACTCCGCCGGACCTCATGGTTGTAGTCGCCTATGGCTTGCTCATTCCGGAGTGGTTGTTGGCCTGGCCGCGGCGGGGTTGCGTTAATGTGCATGCCTCGCTATTACCCCGTTGGCGCGGGGCCGCTCCGATCCAGCGGGCGATTCTGGCCGGCGATTCCGTCACAGGGGTATCGCTGATGGCCATGACCAAGGGGTTGGACACGGGCGCCGTTTTCGCGACCGCAGAGGTAGCGATCGAGCGCCAAACCGCCGGCGAGTTACACGATGAACTAGCCCAACTGGGAGCAGCGCTCTTGCTCGACCAACTCGATGGCATTCTGAATGGCAGCCGGCAACCGACGCCTCAGCCCACGGCCGGCGCAACCTACGCCAGCAAGCTCAGCAAGCAGGAGGCCGCCGTGGATTGGCATCGTTCGGCGGTGGAGTTAGATCGCCAAGTGCGCGGGTTGCATCCCTGGCCCGTCGCGGAAACCCGCTGGGGTGACCGACGGCTGCGCCTGCATGCGGCCAGTGTGGCGGCGGCCACCGCCGGCAAAGCGCGGCCCGGGCAGGTCGTTGCGGCATCGGCCGCGGGTATCGACGTCGCAACGGGTGATGGCGTCCTGCGCCTGGAAACGCTGCAACTGCCGGGCGGGCGGCCGTTGGCGGCGCGTGAGTTTATTAACGCCCAGCGGGTGGACGGTGAGCGCTTCGGCTGATTCGCATGAGCCTCTCGCAGCCCGCCTTAGCGCCATCCGGGCGTTGGCGGGGGTATTGGGGGGCCAGTCTATAGAACCGGCGCTCGATCTGGATGGTTTGAATGCCCGGGACGCTGCGCTGGCGCGCAACCTCGCGTATGAAGGTGCGCGGTGGTTTCACCGTTTCGAAGCAGCGTTGCGACCGCTGCTCCACAAGCCATTGAGGAATAAAGACACGCGTCTGAAAGCGTTGTTCATCATCGCGCTGGTGCAACTCGAGCGCTTGCGCGTTCCTGACCACGCGGCCGTCACCACCGCGGTGGACGCGGCGCGGGCGCTGGGGTATGGCAGCCGAGCCGGGTTTATCAATGCGGTGCTGCGGCGGTTTCTGCGCGAGCGCGAATCTCTACAACCCAGCGCCGACAATCCGGTAGCCTTCTACTCTCATCCGGCCTGGCTCATCGACATGCTCGCGTCGGATTGGCCCGAGGACTGGCCGGCTATTGCCGAAGCCAACAACCAACCCCCGCCGATGGCGCTGCGGGTCAACCGCCAGCGGCAAACACGGAGTGCGTATCTGGAGCGCTTGGCCGAGGCCGGCATCCAGGCAACCGCGGTCGCCGAACTTGCGGATGGGGTGTTGCTGACCCGGCCAGTTGCCAGCGCGCAGTTACCCGGATTGTCTGCAGGCGAGGTCTCGATTCAAGATCTCGGCGCCCAGCTGGCGGCCGATTTTCTCGACTTGCAACCGGGCCAGCGGGTGCTGGATGCTTGTGCTGCCCCCGGCAACAAGACGGCTCACATCCTCGAGCGCCAGCCCGACCTCGCCGACCTCGTGGCCGTCGACGTCGACGCGGAACGGCTGGGCGCTTTAGCCACCAACCTCGACCGCCTAGGCTTGGTCGCCGACGTGAAGTCGGGAGATGCGGGTGCGCCGGACGAGTGGTGGGATGGCCGGCCGTTCGACCGCATTCTCATCGACGCCCCTTGCTCGGCGACGGGTGTCATTCGCCGCCATCCCGATATCAAGTTGTTGCGCAAATCAGACGATATCGCCCAGTTTCGGCGCCGCCAGCGGGCGCTGCTGGAAGGGGTTTGGCCGTTGCTCGCACCCGGCGGACGCCTGGTGTATTGCACGTGTTCAGTGCTGTCGGCCGAGAATCGCAGGCAAATAGAGGTTTTCCTGGCCTCGGTACCGGCTGCCCGTCCGCTGGGAGAGGCACCTTACGGGGATCGACAAATACGCCCCGGAGAAGCGAACATGGACGGCTTCTATTATGCTTGCCTGGAGAAGGTGGGTGAGTGACCCGGCGGTCTAGTGTCTGAATTAACCAACAAGCGGATGCGAAAATTGGTGCAAGCGCCAAGGTTACTCTTGGGGCTCGTGCTAGTCGCCGGTTGCGCGCTGCCCTGCGCGCAAGCTCAGGATGTCTCGGGGCGGTTCGAAATCCGCTCTGCGCGGGCCACGTTGAAAGACGGCGTGTATTTCCTCGATGGCCGGGCCGAGTATCGATTGCCCAGCGCTGCGCGAGAAGCCCTGGCCTCGGGGGTGCCGCTGACCATTGCGTTGGACATCGAGTTGATTCGCAAACGCCGATTCCTACCGGATGCCACGGAAGCGGAACTCCAACAAACCTACGAGTTGCGTTATCACGCCGTCAGTCAACGCTACATCGTGGCCAACTTGAACAGCGGGGATCGGCTCACCTTCGCAACGCTATTCTCCGCACTGAATTACTTGGGCCGATTGGCCGATTTGCCGTTGATCGATGCCGGGTTACTGCAACCCGGCAATTACGAGGTAGGGATCAAGGCGAGTCTCGACACCGGCGACTTCCCGGGACCGCTGCGTTTGCTGACGTTCTGGCGCAGCGATTGGGAATTGGAAAGTGAATGGTACCGATGGCCGCTCCAAAAAGAATAAGGCGCGCGGTATATACCGGCGTAATGCTGCTGGGGGCGGTGCTGTGGCTGGCGGCATTGTTATTGCTCACCCAGACGGCGCAAAACTCGGCGGAGTTCGGCCGGCTGCAGGATTTGATCTTGCTGGTAAACGCCGCCGGCGTGCTCGTTCTATTGGCGATTATCGTCGGCAATTTCATCCGTCTCGTGCGGGATTACCGCCAGCACATTCCCGGCTCGCGACTCAAAGCCCGGATGGTGGGCCTGATGGTATTGCTCGTCGTGCTCCCCCTCGTCGTGGTTTATGGGGTCGCGATACAGTTCTTGAACCGGGGTATCGACAGCTGGTTCAACGTTGATGTCGAGCAGGGCATGACCGGGGCCTTGGAGCTCAGTCAAACGGCGCTGGGGTTGCAGATGCGCGAGGTGCTGGAGAATACTCAAACAATCGCGGCGGGCCTCGCCGAATTACGCGGTGGTGACATGATTGCCGAGTTAGGTATCCTACGCCGCGAATTCGATGCGCGCGATGCATCCGTGTTTGGCGCCAACGGCCGCATTCTCGGGACGAGTTCCCAGGATCCCACCGCCGTGGTGCCCCGCTACCCAAGCGACGAAGTCGTGTTTCAGCTTCGCCAGAATCGCCCGTACGTTGCCTTGGAACCGCAAGCCGACGGTTCGTTTCAAATTAGAACGGCGGTAACCGTGGCCGCGACCACGCCGACCGGCGGGCAGCGCATTCTCGAGGCGATTTACGACGTCGACCAACAGTTGTCGGAGCTCGCTAACAACGTCGAGTTGGCCTATAACCGGTACGGGGAACTCGCGTTCCTACGCAACGCACTCAAGGACAGTTTTACCCTCAGCCTGAGTTTGGTGTTATTGCTCGCTTTGCTGAGTGCCGTATATGGCGCCTTCTTCTTGGCTCGGCGCCTGGTAGTGCCCATACAGCAATTGGTGGCGGGCACACGCGCCGTCGCGAAAGGCGATTTCGAGACCCGCCTGCCGAGCGCGGCGCGCGACGAGATCGGCTTCTTGATCAATTCTTTTAATGACATGACCCAGCGCCTTGCCCGCGCCCGCGAGGAGACCCGGCTCAGTCAACAGCAGGTTGAGAGTGAACGCGCACAGCTGTCTGTCGTGTTGGCGCGCCTGACGACGGGCGTGATGTCCCTCGAGCCTGATCTCACGATTCGCACCGCAAACCAAGCCGCCGGTGCAATCTTGGGCCTGGATTTGGAAAGCCAAGTGGGCGAGGGATTGATGGGGCTGGCGGTCGACAATCCGCTGCTGGAACAACTGGCGGCGGTATGCGCGAAGCATTTCGCCGAGGGCGAAGGCGAGTGGCGGGAGCAGATCGTGCTGCGCGGCGAGGTGGGCCGCCGGGTGTTGATGTGCGCGTGTACGTCCTTGCCGGCTGAGGGCGACAACCCGGCCGGTTACGTTGTAGTTTTCGATGACATTACCGCATTGATGCAGGCGCAAAGGGATGCAGCGTGGGGCGAAGTTGCCCGCCGCCTAGCCCATGAGATCAAGAATCCCCTGACCCCGATCCAGTTGTCCGCCGAACGCCTGCGCCGGAAGTATTTGCAGGATCTCGAACCTGAGCAAATGCAGCTGCTCGATCGCGCCACCCATACCATCATTCAGCAAGTAGAGGCGATGAAGGAGATGGTTAATGCGTTCAGTGAGTATGCGCGTGCTCCGGAAATGGAGATCTCCCGCTTCGATTTGAACGAACTTATCACCGAAGTGACCGAGTTGTACCGCCACCAAGAAGGGGGTCGCCGACTCGAATTACATTTACCGAGCGGCGCCGCCGAACTTTACGCGGATAGAGGCCGAATCCGGCAAATGCTGCATAACTTGATTCGCAATTCGCTCGAGGCGATCGAGGGGCAGGCAGATGGCCGTATCGAGATCAGCAGCCGCCCGAATGTGCTCTCGGGTAGTCCGGCCTTGGAAATCATTGTCAGCGATAACGGCCCGGGGTTTCATACCGATAGGTTCGAGCAAGTGTTCGATCCCTATGTGACGAGCAAGGCAAAGGGTACGGGATTGGGTCTTGCCATCGTCAAGAAAATGGTAGAAGAACACGGCGGCGTCATTAATGCGCGCAATCAGGACACCGGTGGCGCGCAGGTCAGTATAATTCTACCGGTAAGTGGTGAAGTGACGTCCACGGGGCCGGTTCAACGGAGGGAGCGCGCATGAAGAACGCGCAGGTTTTAGTAGTCGACGATGAGGCCGATATCCGCCAGTTGTTGCAGGAAATTCTGACGGAAGAAGGCTGTCGAGTTACCACGGCTAGCGATGCCACCCACGCGCGGTCGGCCTTTGCGGCGGGTGATTTCGATTTGGTTCTGCTCGACATCTGGATGCCCGATACGGACGGCATCACGCTTCTCAAAGAATGGTCGGACAGCGGCGCTATTTGCCCGGTGGTCATGATGTCCGGCCACGGCACGGTGGACACCGCGGTCGAGGCCACCCGCCTGGGTGCGGTCGATTTTATCGAAAAGCCGGTTTCACTGGCGAAGCTACTGCGGACCGTCGATCAGGCACTCAGCGAGTCCAAACGCGTTTCGCCGCGGCGGTCCTTATGGCCGCCGCTCCTGGTTCCCCTCGGCAAGAGTCAGACGATGCAAGCGCTACGGGAGCAGGTCAGTGCGCTTGCCAAGCACGACACGTCCGTACTGTTCGCGGGGGAGCCCGGCTCGGGGCGGGAGGCGTTTGCCCGGTACCTGCATTCCCAAACGACGTTTGCCGATCAGCCCTTCACGGTGTGCATGGCGGGCTCGCTCACGGACAGCAATGCGGAGTCCATGATCCTAGGCGATACCGATCAACCCGGTTTGCTTGCGCGCGCAAGCGGGGGCGTGTTGTTCATCGACGAGATCTCGGACTTGCCGGACACGGCCCAGCGGTTATTGCTGGCAGCCATTGAGCAAGGCAGTTTTCGAGTTGCCGGCAGCAATGTCGATGAGCCGTTACGGGTTCGTTGGCTGGCTAGCGCGCCGCCGGGCTTCGAACATGCCAACAGCGATTTTCGGCGCGAACTATTGGCGCACTTGAGCGTGTTGAGCGTGCGTATTCCACCGCTGCGCGAATATGCCGAGGATGTACCAGAGTTGCTGCGCGTGTTCGTCGACATGCTGGTGGATTCCGAGGGATTGCCGTTTCGTAGATTCAGCGTGGCGGCGCAGAATCGCCTCCGCAATTACCCTTGGCCGGGCAACATCAGGGAACTGAAGAACCTCGTGCATCGGTTGCTGATCGTGGGTGGCAGCGAGGAGTTGTCCCTTGAGGATGTGGAGGGGGAGTTGTCCGCTGGCAGTGAAACCAAAGAGCCGTTGGTCAAGCAAGACCTGTTGGCGATGCCGCTGCGAGAAGCACGCGAACACTTCGAACGGGCTTATTTGCAGCAACAGCTAGTGCTTTGCAACGGGAAAGTGGGCCAGTTGGCGAAGCGCGTCGGCATGGAGCGCACCCACCTGTACCGTAAACTACGTTCGCTAGGTGTGGATTTTAGGCACGTGGGTAGCGACGATTGACATCTCGCCCTAGTCTGCTTTTGCAGCGTGAGGCCGAAACCTGCCTTCTGCATCGAATGCGAACATGCGCGGGCCGAAGGTTTCGATTGTCAGGCGGCGAATGGCGTTGGCAGCTTGATCGTCGGGGTCCCAGCCCAGTCCAGCGGGGCGCCGTTGAATCGCCGAATACAGCCTGCCCTCCAGGAACTCTCCGCCCCCGGCAATGGTAACTTGCAGAATCGGCGCATGGCCGCTGGCCCCGTTAACGCTGATACCTTCCGCCGTCGCAAAATTTCCCAGGCTATAAGCAATCAGGCGGCGCTCATACAGTTCCATTGCTCTCACGACATGGGGCCCATGGCCTAATACCAGGTCGGCCCCCGCCTCCACCATGGTGCGCGCGAACCGAACGACTTCGCCGCGGGTCTCGCCGAAATAGAATTCTTCCGCGAACGGTAATCGCGATGCGTCGTTGCCTTCGATGCCACCGTGGAAAGAGACGATGACAATGTCGTGGTGAGCGACGAGCTGCGCAACCCAACGCTGCGCGGCGGGAATGTCGTTGAGCAAATGCGACTTGAGGGTGGGGGAAAACGCGATCATGGCCCAACGCTTACCACCCTGCTCCCAACTGGCAATATCGCCGCGGCGGCCGGAGTGCCGAATACCCGAGCTATCCAGCACGCTCATCGTGAGTGAACGACCCTCCTCACCGAAATCTCTAGCGTGGTTGTTTGCCAAACTGAGGATATCGAAGCCCGCCGCTTTCAAGTGCGCCGCATAACGGGCCGGCGAACGAAACAGATAGCAGGCACTGGCGGTCTTGCAGGTCTTGCGCGGTTCACCGCCGTCCGCGAGGACGCCCTCCAGATTACCAAAAGTGACGTCGGCGGCCCGTAACACGGGAGCGACCTCGGCGAGGTAATCTTTGCCGTCGTTGGCGGGCAAGCGCGGCACCGGGTAGTCGGTACCCAACATGATGTCGCCTACAGCCACCACGGTAAAAGTCTCGCTGGCAAGCGCCGGGGCGGTTGCGATAAGGATCAGGGCTAGATAACGCGGCGCAAACAAATCAGTTGCCGTCCAGGCGGATGACCATGATCTCAACGCGCGCATCTCGCAGCCGCTCGCGGGTATTGTTCAACTCGTTCAAATCGTTTAACGGGCCGATGCGCACGCGGTGGTAGGTTCTATCGTCGATGCTGACCTTCTGGATCCGTGATTCCACGCCTAGTAGCGCGAGTTGCGCACGCATTCGATCCGCATCCGTGTAGGTGCTAAAAGACCCGGCTTGGAGAATGTAGGTACCGGGCCGCTGCAGCGCCACTGGATCAACGTCCGGGCGCGCGTCGCGTTCGGTTTCCGGAATCACTACCTCGAACTTCGGTAACAGTTCGTAAAAATCGAAGCGCTTGGCCGGATGTTCCTCTTCCGGTTCTGTTGCGGCTGCCGGGGTGGTCATTTCCGTCTGCGAGCGCGGTGCCGGTCGCGGCGGTGGTTGAGTCAGGGAGCGGGGCCTTAGGTCAGAGAAGTAGACGCCGGCCGCGACGGACAGGCCAAGGCCGAGGCCGGCCAGCAGCCAAATCCAGCCCGGCGTCGCTTGTTTCGTCCTGCGGCGGGTTCGTCTCCGTTTGGGCATTACATCCTTTCCGGTGGCGAGACGCCGAGCAGGCTTAGGCCATTGTGCAACACTTGTTGAGTGCCCAACGCCAAGAGCGTGCGTGCGTTCGCCAGTTCGACGTCGTCAACCAACACTTTGTGAGCACCGTAGTAGGTATGGAACGCCGCCGCTAATTCGCGCAGGTAATGAACCAAGGTCTGGGGCGCGCGATTGTTAGCGGCTAACTCGACGACTTCCGGGTAGCGGCTTAAGGCAATCAACAGCGCCATTTCCTGGGATTCCTCGAGAAGCTGTAGCTGCGCGTCGGCAAGCCGCGGTGGCGGCAAATCCTGGTCTTGCCGGCGCCGGAGGATGCTGGCGATCCGTGCGAAGGCGTACTGAATATAGTAGACGGGGTTGTCATCCGACTGTGACGCGGCCAGCTCCAAATCAAAATCCAGATGTTGGTCGTTGGAGCGCATCACGTAAAAGAAGCGGGCCACGTCGTTGCCGACTTCATTGCGCAAGTCGCGCAAGGTCACATACTCCCCGGAGCGTGTTCCCATAGCGACGCGCTCTTTGCCCCGGTAGAGGGCGACGAACTGGATCAGGCGAACTTCCAAAGTATCGCCCTTCTCACCCATTGCCTCAAGGCCGCCGCGCAGCCGCGCGACGTAGCCGTGATGGTCCGCACCCAGCACATCGAGCAATACATCGAAACCGCGCTCACGCTTCTCGAAGTGATAAGCGATGTCGGATGCAAAATAAGTGGGCGCGCCATTATCTCTCACCACCACTCGGTCTTGGTCATCGCCGAAGTCCGTGGCCTTAAACCAAACGGCACCGTCCTTATCGTACAGGTGACCGCGGCGCCTGACTTCCGCCAGGGCCCGGTCCAGGGCGCCGGCCGTAACGAGGCTACGCTCGGAAAACCAACGGTCGGGCGTGACGCCGAACTCGGCCAGGTCACGGCGAATGTCGGCGAGAATGTGGTCTAAAGCCGCTTCGACACAGCGCCTAAAGCGCTCGTCCCCCAGCTGCGTGGAAAGAAATTCGATCAGCCTATCGAGCTCCTGTTCCTCGTCGCCCGATGCGCTGGCCAGGGCGGCAGAGACAGCCGCGGCGTCCAACAATAACTCGGCTTCGTGGTCAGCCCTGAGCTGCCGTGCGATGTCGCCCACGTAGTCGCCTTGATAGGCTTTCGCCGGCAGCGCCACATCCAGCCCATGCTGCTGGGCATAGCGGATCCAGACGCTCGCCCCGAGAATGTTCATTTGCCGGCCCGCATCATTGACGTAGTACTCTTCATGAACGGTGTGGCCGGTAGCGCGTAATAGATTGGCGACGCTGGCCCCGTAGGCGGCGAGGCGGCCGTGGCCGACATGCAATGGCCCGGTGGGATTAGCCGAGACGTACTCCACCAGGACTTTGGTGCCCTTCCCCTGCTCGCTGCGCCCATACACCTCGGCTTGGGTGATGATGCTCATCAACTCCTGTCGATAGGCATTTGCGGAGAGTTTGAAGTTCACGAAGCCGGGCCCCGCGATCGTGACGGCATCCAACCAATCGGCGGCCGGCATGCGCTCGACTAGGGCCTCGGCGATCTCGCGGGGTTTGCGACGCAGGGGTTTCGCGAGCCGCATCGCCAGGTTCGTGGTGAAATCGCCGTGGCGGGGGTCGCGGGTACGACTAATCTGCGCGGAGGTGTCGACGCCGTCGGCCGGACCGTCAGGCAGCAGGTCTGCCAGGGCTTGACCGACTAATTGTTCGAGGTGTTCACGCACAGAGACTTCCTGACCCGAAATCGAGGCGCGCATTCTACCTTATGCCGGGCGGCGGGCTGGTCATAGCTCGACCGGGTCGACATCTAATGAATACCGCACGCGGTTAACTTCGGGTATGGATTTAAGTTCAGCTAGCCACTTTCCGAACAGGGCGTCCAGCGGGGCGCGTTGCGCTGCTAATAGAATCAGCTGGTGACGAAATCGGCCGGCGCGGCGCTCCATTACCGCTGGGGCGGGGCCTAATACGGTAACTTGGCTCGTATCGGCATGCCGCCGGGCCGAGCGCGCCGCAGCGACGAGGAAGTTCTCCGAATCTTGTTTACGATGCGAGTCAGCACGCAATAAGACCAAGCGCCCGAATGGCGGCCAACCGGCGGCGTGGCGCTCAGCCAGGGCCATCGCCGCAAACGCTGCGTAGCCGCGCTCGAGCAGGCATTGCAGCAAGGGATGGTGGGGAAAGTAGGTTTGGATCAATACTTCGCCGGGCAAACTGCCCCTGCCGGCGCGGCCGGCCACCTGAACAATGGTTTGCGCCAACCGTTCCGGAGCGCGAAAGTCGGTGCCGAACAGCCCCTGATCGGCGTTGAGTACGCCCACTAGCGTCACGTTGGGGAAATCATGCCCCTTGGTGAGCATTTGGGTGCCAACCAGGATGTCGACGCTGCCGCTATTCACAGACTTCAGAATGGCTGCCAGCTCGCCCTTGCGGTGCGTTGCGTCCCGGTCCAAGCGGGCGATGGTTGCATTTGGAAAATAGGCCGTGAGGTTTTCTTCGATGCGCTGTGTCCCCTCGCCAACGGCAACGCGCTCGGTACCACAGGTCGGACAACTAGGATCAGCAGGCCGGTCGTTGCCGCAGTGATGGCAACGTAACCGCCCGATCGCCGCGTGCAAAGTTAGGTTCGCGTCGCAGCGCGGGCACTGGGCCGCTGCGGCGCAGGTCGGGCAGAACAGTGCCGGCGCAAACCCCCGCCGATTGAGAAACAGCATGGTTTGATTGCCGGCAGCCAGATGTTTCTCGATCGCCGCCAGCAGAGGTTGCGACAGGCCGTTACCGGCCGAGTGGTGATTGAGGTCGATCAGCCGCAACGCCGGCTCGCCCGCCGAGCCGATGCGTTCAGTCAGCTCAACGAGGCGGTAACGCTCTCGCTGTACGTTGGCGAGACTTTCGAGCGACGGCGTAGCCGACCCCAGAACGACCGGAATATCGAGCATGCGAGCACGCATCACGGCCACGTCCCTTGCCGAGTAACGGAAGCCGTCTTGCTGTTTGTAGGCGCTATCGTGTTCTTCGTCGATGATGATCAACCCCAGCCGCTTGAAGCTGGTAAATACGGCCGAGCGTGTACCCACGATGACCCTAGCGGTGCCGTCGCGCGCCCGCCGCCAGGCAGCCAAACGCTCACCGTCCGCGAGGCCGGAGTGCATGACTGCCAATTGACCGCCGAAGCGATCGGTTAGCCGAGCCACCATTTGGGGTGTCAGACTAATCTCGGGGACCAACATGAGTGTCTGCAAATCGGCGTCGAGGCGCTGTTCGATCAAGCGGAGGTAGACCTCCGTCTTGCCGCTGCCGGTGACACCGAACAACATCGCAACGTTGAAGTCGGTGGCTGCGCTGAGTGTTGCGAGCGCTCGGGCCTGGGCTTGAGTCAGTTCCGGGCTGCTGCCTTGCGGCGGTCTGCTCGCGGTTGGCGGGGGTTCAACGGTGACGATCCAGCCCAACGCGAACAGGCGCCGCAACGTCGCCGTGCCGATGCCCAAGCCCCGTAACTCGGCCTCCGGGGTAGGCTCGATGCGGGCGGCCAAGTGCTCCAGCGCGAGCGCCTGGCGTGGTGCTTTTTTCGCCAACGTGGACCGATCTCGAGCAGACCCTGCCGCCGTGAGCTGCCAGTAGGCTGGCGGCTGGGCTGCCGCCGGCTTGCCCACTCGCAGGCCTTTGGGCAGCGCCGCGGCAATGACCTCGCCCAGGGGGTGGCGGTAGTAGTCGCTGGCCCAGCTTAGTAGCGCCAGTAAGTGCGAGTCGATCAGGGGCGTGTCGTCGAGCGCTTCCGTCACGGCTTTCAGGCGATGAGCCTCGATGGCCGGCGTTCGCGGATGCTCGATCACGACGCCGACCCGGTGCCCGCGCCCAAAGGGCACACTTACCCGGCAGCCCGCCCCAGGGCGGGCGTCGGGGCCAGGCCAGATATAGTCAAAGGTCTGGGCCAAAGGGACAGGGATGGCGACCCTGACCAGTGCCGGGGCTGCCACGGCTAGGCGCCCTGGACCGGGTGAGATGAATTATGTGAACTGATGTTTTGCAACGATTTCGGCAGTATTTCGTGTCAACCACAGGCTATTCTGAACGTTATTCCAGTACACGGCTAACTGTGTGATGGCCAATGGGACGAAACATGAATAGCTACGATGCATGCATAGGGTTGGCACCCGAGTTGGCCCAAGGCCCCACACGGGCGACAATGCTTGGCGAGGAGGAGGATGCTACCCGGATGCAGGCCAAGGAAATGGAGGCGTTCCTCAGCAACGTCGAGAGAAGCGCCTTCCGCATTGCCGATTTGGCGATCAGGGATGCCGACGAAGCATTGGATATCGTTCAGGATGCGATGATTAAGCTGGTACGGCGTTATGCCGACCGGCCCATGGAGGAATGGAGGCCGCTGTTTTATAAGATTCTGCACAATCGGATCCGCGACTGGCATCGACGCCGCGCAGTCAGGAGTAGAGTCATGAGCATGTTCTCGCCGGTGACAGAAGAGGGTTACGACCTGATTGCCGAGGCACCTGATCCTGTCGACCGTGATCCGCAACGGCAGGTGCAGCGCGACGATGCCCTCGAAGCACTGGGGGAAGCGTTGCGCGTATTACCGGCGCGGCAGCGAGAAGCATTCGTGTTGCGCAACCTGGAGGAAATGAGCGTTGCTGAGACCGCAACCGCGATGGGCTGCACCGAAGGCAGCGTGAAAACACATTACTCTCGCGCCGTACATAAGTTGCGAGAGACACTCGGAGCATATTGGTAATGGACAAACGGGCGATGGATAAGCAAAACCCAGAAAAATCCGCGCTGGAGGCGGGCACACGTGAAGCGTACCGCGACAGTTTGGAAGGTATAGACGCTGCGACGCGTTCGCGCTTGACGCAGGCACGGCATCGGGCGCTGCAGGAGTTGCCGAAGCGCAGGTCGCAAGCGGTGCGCTGGTTGCCCGCGGGTGCCGTCGCCGCTGCAGCGTTGATGGCGTGGGTGTTGGTTGGCACGGGCCCAACTGGCCTGTCTCAGCCCGAAGAGGCTGACATCGAGATTCTGTTGGCCGAGGATGAACTCGAAATGTTCGAAGACCTGGAGTTCTATGCCTGGATAGATGAGTTAGACGAACTCGAGGGCGGACTATTGGAAGATGGTGTTGGCTAAAGCCCGCTGGCTGCATTGGTGGTGGCTGCTGGCGATCCCGGCCGCGGTTGCGGAGGAGGTTGCCCATGAGCAGCTAGCGGTCGACGCCGAGTTCTTGGAGTATCTTGGAAGTTGGCAGGACGGGGACGAGGATTGGATCGCCGTCTCCAAATGGAAAGAGACGGACAAGCAGGAAGCTGCGGTTGAATACGAGAGGGAAGATGATGAGCAAGGTAGTTAGAGTGAGAGCGATCTTGTTCCTTTTGTTGGGTAGTTTTCTTACGGCATCCGCGTTTGCCGATGGCGTGAATTGGGAAGATCTCAGCAAAGACCAGCAATCGCTGCTCGCTAACCAACGGGATCAGTGGCCGGATATGGAAGCCGAGCGCCAAGAGCGCCTCGCACTGGGCGCCGAGCGCTGGCTCACTATGAAAGACGAGCGGCAGCGGGACGCGGCGCGGGAGCGTTTCGAACGCTGGCAGAATCTGAGCGATGCCGACCGGGCCCTTATTAGAGAGCGCTACGATCGATTCCGGCGCCTGTCGCCGGAGCGGCGCGCACGCATTCGGGATACCTATCGCCGTTTCAATCGCCTACCCATGGACCGGCGCCAGCAAATTCGCGATCACTTCCGTCAACTCACCCCGGAACAGCGGCGGGAACGGCTGCGCGAACTGCGTAAACGGCGCGCAACGGACCGGCGCGGTTGATTTTTCCGAATTAGTCCTCGTATATTGTCCCGGCATCATGGAGACTTGCCGGGTATGGAAGACCACTACGTTAGTTTAGCTCAAGAAGTTTTACGCACCGACGTAGCGGGCATGCCGCTGGAGTGGATCGATTATCGCGACGCCGTGCGGCTGTACCACACCGAACAAGTCGCCTACAGTTGCGGCACACCACTGTACCGGGTTCACGGGGGCATCAACGCCCGCAGCGGGCTTCGGAGTATCATCGAAGTCAATTCGATCATCGCCACGGTTGGCACGAGTCACGGCATAGATTACGGCCGTGCCGCCTACGTCCCGCCGCTAAACAACAAGACCCTATTCAAGCGCGACGCCAATCTATGCCTTTACTGCGCCACGCAATTCCGAGTCTCGGATCTAACCCGCGATCACATTACCCCGCTCAGCCGCGGGGGTGCCGATGTCTGGACCAATGTCGTTACGGCGTGCCGGCGTTGTAACAATCACAAGGGGGGGCGCACGCCGGAGCAGGCGGGGATGCAACTGATTGCCGTGCCCTTCTCGCCGACCTTTGCGGAGTATATTTATTTGAAGGGTCGTCGCGTGTTGGCGGATCAAATGGAGTATCTACTCGCGCATTTCCCGCGGACGAGCCCGTTGCACGCCCGCCTGCGCGACCACCTAGCACAGAATCGCGCCGTCCGTCACTGATTCGATCTGGGCCTGCCATGGTTTACTTGATCGATGCGAGCGTCTACGTATTCCGGGCGTATTTTTCCATCCCCGATCACATCACCGATCCAGCGGGTAACCCGGTCAACGCGGTCTACGGATTCGCACGTTTTCTCGCCGAGTTTCTCAAGGTATGTGACCCGGAATACGTGGCCGTCGCCTTCGATCAAAGCTTGACCACTTCTTTTCGCAATGACATCTACCCGGATTACAAAGCTAATCGAGAAAAGCCGCCCCCGGAACTGAAGGCGCAATTCGCGCATTGCCGGGCCTTGTGCGAGGCCCTCGGGTTGCATCAACTCGCGAGCCCGTCCTACGAGGCAGACGACTTGATTGGCACGCTAGCGGACCTGGCTCACGCGGCCGGCATGCCGGTCACCATCGTTTCCCGCGACAAGGACCTGGCGCAACTGATTCGCGGCGGTGACTTTTATTACGAGTTTGCCAGCGGGCAGCGAATGGACTACGCCGCGGTGGCGGCGAAGTTCGGTATACCGCCCGAGCGGATCGGCGATTGGTTAGCGTTGACGGGTGACAATGTCGACAATATTCCGGGCGTGCCGGGGATCGGCCCAAAAACGGCGACCGCACTAATGGCGTCCTTCGTGGACATCGATGCCATATACGCTGCGCTCGACGAGGTTGCCGGCCTGCCCGTTCGCGGTGCGGGCAAGCTGCCTGAGCGGCTTCGAGCGCATGCAGAAGACGTCGAGTTGGCACGGCAACTCACTCACATCAAGTGCGACATTCCATTGCAAGTACAGATGGCTGACCTGCGGCGGCAACCGATCGGCGCCGGCCTCGATGAACTTTTCGATGCGCTTGGGTTCGGACAGCAGTTACGCCGAGAGTTAGACGAGCTCGGGGTTTGAGTTGGCGGATTGGAAAGCCATCGCGACGCATCTCGCCAATAGCCATGGCGTTGGTTTCGACCACAGGCGAGTAAGCACGGTGAGCGGCGGTAGTATCGCGGCGAGTTATCGCTGCGACGGCGCTCAGGGCAGTTACTTCGTCAAGCTCGGCCAGGCCGACGGGGCAGATTTGTTCATCGCCGAAGCCGAAGGTGCGACGGCACTCGCCGATAC
>JAHEKG010000293.1 GCA_024638475.1 Rhodospirillales bacterium
GACGATGGCGTGTTGATTTTTGGCGCCACCCGCAACACCGGCCTGGAAATTGCCAAGATCCTCGTGGCGCGCGGCGAGAAGGTCACCGCCTTCGTCAGGCCCACCTCGAATCTGGACAACCTAGAACCCCTAGGCGTTAGCTATTTCAAAGGCGACGCCGTCAACGCGGCCGATGTCCACAACGCCATCGCGTCCAAAAACTTTAAGGCGATTTTTTCGACGCTCGGCACGAGCCGCGGCGACAACCCCCCGGACCTCGTCGGCACCCGCAACATGGTCGATGCGGCGACCAAAGCAGGCATCGACCGGCTCATCGTCGTCACTATCATCGGCCCCGGCAAGAGCATCGTCATGGTGCCGCCCGGACTACGCGACAGGATGCGCTGGGCCATCGACATCAAAGACAAGGCCGAGCAGTACGTCATGGCCAGCGATCTCGATTACACCATTGTCCGCCCCGGCCAGCTCACCTCGAACCCGCGCTCGGGCATCATCAAACTGGAATTGGAACCGGAAGCCACCGGCCCGGTGACGCGGGCGGATCTAGCCGATGTCGTCGTCTGGACCTACGACAATCCGGAATCCATCAGGCGGGTCTACCACGTCGTCGGCGACGACCCGCTGGCGAAACAGCGCATGGACGATCCGCGGCAATAAACGCCGACGCTTAGGCGCGGGTATCCACGATAAAGCCGGCGCTGCCGAGCTGGCGGTTCAAATCATTGATCGCCTGATCGACGCGGGCCCCGAGTTTATCGTAGAGCCCCAACGACGACTCGGTGCCGACGAGAAATTGCAGCGTTGCCGTAGCGTTGCGACTTAGATTGCGGGCCAATACGCGGGTGTCGACGCTGCTCGCCGTAGCGGCGGAGTTTAGGCTGAGGCCGAAGTCGCCGCGCAGCGCATTGGTTTGGCTGGCAAACGCTTCCGCCAATATCCCGGTTAGCTGCGTGCTCAGCGCGCTGAGCGCGTCGCGCCCGGCCGCCGCCGAGAGTAGGCCGTTGAGCCGCCGCGTGACCTCGTCCGCCGTTTGCGTAATGGCGCGGTTGCGGCTCGTCGATACGCCGTCCGCCCGACCCGCCTGGAATAGGCCCGTGGCGATGTTCAACGCGGCGAGAAAACCCGTGCCGCCGTCGTCGAGGCTCACCGCCAGATCACTGCTAAAGGTTACCCGCTGCGGCGGTTCACTGTAGGTCGCCGTTGCCTGCGTCTGCGCGGTATTGATGCGGGTCAGGATATCGCTCAGCGAATCGGTCTGCACATCGATCGCAATGGCGGTTTGATTGACGACGATGGTGCCGCTCTGCACGCCCTGGAATTGAGCGACGTTCACGAGCGGCGAATCGAGATCGGCATCCTTGCCCGCGACCACCACCGCGCCGCTCAGCTTCAATGCGGAGGCGAATCCCGAATCGTCGCTGTCGATGAAGACCGTCGGGGTTGCGCCATGGGTATTCTGGGTTAGCACGAGGCGTTCCTGCGCGATGTCGAAGCTGGCCGTGACCCCGGCGCCGGATTGGTTAATGGCCGTGATGATGGAATCGATACTGTCAGCGGCGCCCACCGTAATGCCGACGCCGTTGATGGTCAGGGTACCGCCGGTGACGCTTTCGCCGATGTCGAGATTGGGGTTCGCGTTGCGCACACCATTGAAGGGATTGCTCGTGCTGACGACGCTGCCCACCGTATCGAAAACATTGAGGGTGAAATCGTCGTTGCGGACCAGCGCGCCGGGCCCTAACTGAAACGTCAAACCATTGTTGAGGTTGTAGACCTGATCGATCGGATCGTTCGCTTGAATCGTAAAGTTCTGCAGCACGCTGTTGTCGGTATCGCGGACACGAATGCGCAGCCGGTCCTGGCCATGGTCTCCGCCGCGGCGCACCTCGAATCGCAGCGTACCGGTGCCGCCGGAGCCGTCGTAAACCCCACCGATGGTGGCGAGGGCCGTGGAAGTGCCTAAACCCGTCCAGGCAGGCCCGAAGGGCGAGAAGGATGTTGGCGCCGTATTGATCTCTGCATTGGATTCGAGCAAGGCGGCTCGCGTGGAATTATCCAGGGACAGCGCGCCCGATGAGTTGATGCCCACGACACCGTCACGCCCCACCCGCGACGAGCCGGCGATCTCCTTGGCTTCGTTGATGGCATCGCGCAGCCGTAGCAATTGATAGCGCGCCAAACCCAGCGCACCGATATCGGCCGCCACGGGCTGCACTTCCCGGACGACGGGCGGCTGAATCGTTGACGCAATGCGCGTAAAACGACCGATGTTGGAAATGCCGAGTATCGTGGACACAACCGTTCCATCGCCTAGGTCCTACAAGGTCGCAAGGGCGCGAATCGTTAGCAAACGCTTCTTGACATAAACCGGCGGCAGTCGAAAGAACTGTGGACTAGGCGCCGCTTGGCGCTGCGGCAATGTGTGCCAGTCGCCGCCGTCGACTCCCTCACCTAGCCGGCGCTATTTGAAAATATCCAAGGGCAAGATGGCCGTTACGCCCACATTCGGGGCGTCGACCACCTGACCGATGCGTAAATCCACGGCCACGCTGGCGACCAGGTAGGCCTGCTGGCGCGTCAGGCCATGATTGGCCACCATGTAGTCGATCATTTCCAGCAAGGCGTTGCGTGCGGCCAAGGAAATGTCCTTGGACAAGTTTTCCAACTCGACCACCTTCGTCGATGCCAGATAGGCCAAATCCGGCGGCACCTCGCCCTTGCGCTTGATGGGAAAACCCGTGGTCGCATAGAAGCGTCGCGAGGGAATGTCCAGCAATCGCGCGGGGCCCTCATAGTGGGGCCCGCGGGTGAGTGGCGGCCCATCTTTGATAATGCGCGTCGTTACGGTGACATCGGCATCCATCTCGATCGCCGTGCCCGAGACTTCGCCATCTCCCTGAGCGTAATGCGCATCGCCCAACGCCAGGCCGCAGCCTGGTAAATAGCATGGCAAATAAATCGTCGCGCCCACGCCGAGATAACGAATGTCCAGGTTGCCGCCGTGCTCCCGCGGCGGCGACGTGCGCAGGCACTCATCGCGTTTGCGACCCTCGGGCCCACACAGGCCCGCGGGCACCGCCCATTGGCTCGCCGGCAACGACACGGCACCGCCGCTGGCGGCGAGCGCCGCCTCCCGCGCGAGAATCGCTGCATGCTGATCGGGGCCGGGAAGTACCGTGACGATGCCCGGGAAACTACCGTTGGGAATACGCACCCCGAGAATATCTTCGGTCGTGGCCTCGCGGCGATTGAGCCGCCAAAGCACCCGCGCGGGCCCGGGTATGCGATCGGCGACGAAGCCGATACCGCCAATCGAGGTAAAACCGAACGCGCCGGGCGCAATATCGAGGAGCGTCACAGCCAAGACGTCACCGGGCTCCGCACCAATGATATGGACCGGCCCCGTCAACGGATGCACCGCGCCGATGCGGAGCCCGGCACCCCGCGAATCCCGATACGAACTGTTCGGATCCAGTTGGGCGTCGATCGCGTTACGGGTCTTGAAGACAATAGTCTGGCCGGGCTCGGCGCGCGCGGCCATGGGGATGTCGGGATGCAGCCGGTTGAAGCAGGCCGCATCCTCGGCGCAATGATTACCCTCGCGGCCGATGACCAGCACGGCATCCTGACCCAGGGCCGTCGCGCACAGTAATCCACTTACCACGGCTGCACAGCACACGCTAATAGTTGTCTTCATTGCCTACCCCCGCTGCAAGCCTCAAAGTCTACCCCGCTTCGCCGGCGGGTTGCGTGGAGATTGCGTTGCGATTTTTTTTCAGGCGCGGCAGTCTAGTACTTCAAGGTTTCCGGGGAGCGCGCCGTGACAAAAAAAACTCGAGCATTCATGAACGATCCGGACGGCACCCGCCTACCCATCAAGATCGATACGACCTCCAATGGAGAGTTCACGCCGCGGCCCCTGAGCGCGGCCAACCTCGAGGCGAATCGCCGCGCCCTGCTGCAGGCCGACGCCAATGCCCGCCGCACCGGTCGGGACCGGCGTGAGTTCCTCGTCTCCGCCGCGGGGGCCGCGACGACGCTGTTGGCCTTCAACGAAGTCAACGCCGCCGCGGGCAAACGCGGCAGCACCTACGAATTGCCCTGGGAAGCAGGCAAGGACGAGGCCGCCGCCATCGATGCGCTCGACGGCGACGAATTCATCTTCGATGTGCAGGGCCACCACGTCGGCAATATCGACAGCTGGGCGGAAGGCACGCCCCTGTATCCCGCGCGGCACAATTTCAAATTGTTCGCACCGCAAGTCGGTTGCGGCTATGCCACGGACGAACCCGAGATCGGCCACATCAACTGTCTCACCGGCGAGGCCTACGTCAAGGAAGTCTTCATGGACAGCGACACCGACGTGGCCG
>JAHEKG010000294.1 GCA_024638475.1 Rhodospirillales bacterium
TTCCGATTCCAATCCTCGATCTGGTAAGGACCCGTACCGACCGGCGCACCGCCGAACCCAGTCGGTCCGAGCCGCTCCCAGGTACCTGGCTCAACCATCAACATGGCCGATAACCGCCGGGGCAAAATAGCGTCCGGTTCAGCGGTTCGAATCAACACGGTTAGATCATCCACCGCCTCGGCCGCGGCGACGTTGCGCAGTTCATTGCCCACGAGGCTGGCCCGCCCGGGCTGGCTCGTCAGCCAGTCGACGACTCGAACAACGGTGTCAGCATTAAACGCTGCACCATTCGAAAACCGCACCTCCGGTCGCAACTCGAAGCGCCAGGTATGGTCGTCCACGGCGTTCCATCGCAGGGCGAGCGCGGGCGCGAGCTTGCCTGCTTCATCGAGCTGCGTGAGCCCATCGAACAGCGCCAGCCAAACTGTTGAACTGGGTGCCCCCACGGCGCCAAAAGGATTGCCTTGGCTAGGCGGCATGCCCATGGTACCCACCATCAACGGGCCATGCGTAGGCCCGGCGCCGGCCGATTCGCCCCCGTTGGACGCGGGACCGCACGCCGTCAAGACCGCCAGTAATACGCATACCTGGGCAAACATACCCATCTGCGCGGAGGGAGCGACAATCAACTTGGCAACCGCCCCATTAATAATAGGCCCCCAAATCTGTCAGCTTGGTCATGTCCGGATACAGCACCCCGACCGTTGCGGGAGTGGCAGGCGATCGAGCGGCCCAGCGGGCGCTGTACCAGATGGCGCCGTCTCGAGTGATGGCGAGCTTCGGCATGTCCGAGCGTAGCCGCGTCGGGTAAAACGTAAACGCTTCCGTTTGTTGATCGAAACGGATCAAGGCGCCGCGTTGACCGCCGTCGCTGATCCAAATGTTGTCGTCGGCATCGGGCCAGGTGTCGTAGGGTTCCGAAAACGTGGTGGGGATAGCGTACTCCGTGACCTCGCCCGTGGCCGGGTCCAGCCGCCCCAACTTGCCGGCGCTGAACAGGCCAAACCAGATGATCCCTTGCGAGTCCACACCGAGCCGGCGGATCGTGCACGCCTCGGTAAGCGCCGGATACTCCGTGAAGCGCTCCGTGGCCGGATCGAACCGGCCGATTCGGCAGACATGGAACTCGGCAAACCACACCTGGTCGTTTGCATCGACGACGATGCCATAGGGCCTCGCCCTGGCCGTGGGCACCTCGTACAGACTGATTTCGTCGGTCAGACGATCCCACTTGCCGATGCGATTGCCCGGCAGCATCGAGAACCAGATGTTGTTGTCGGAATCGAGCACCGGTGTGTGCCCATGCAGGCCCGGTTTCACCACGGGATACTCTTTGATCTCGCCCGTTGCCGGGTCGAGCCGCGCCAGGTGGACGCTGCGTCCCGCCCACCAAACGGAACCATCCGGGTGGACGACGACCCCGTGGGGCGAACCCGCCGGGTCTGGGTTCATAAAATCCTCGTAGGTGCCCGTGCGCGGGTCGAGCTTGGTCATCGCGCTGGGAAAACCCCGCTCGGTAAACCAAACATTCCCGGCTTGATCGAAATGCGGCTCCTGAATCCAGCGATTGGTCATCTCCTGGGTGTCCGGCAGCTCGTATTCGATGTACATCGCTTTCGCCAGTACGGTTTCGTCCAGTGGCATCTCCGCATCGATGCGTATGGCGCGCCTCGGTGTGTCCTCACCGAAATTTTCCGTAAGGTAATCGAGGAGCACCTGGCGCTCCTCGGCGTCGATAACATCGGGAGCGATCAAGGAAGCACCGTCCTCAACACCGTAGGCTTGACCCTGATTCATCATGAGGTCTATGGCGGCATCCCACGCGGCAGCGTTACGGGGCCCGCCGGGTAAGTAATTCACACCATGGCAAATGACGCAGGTTTTTTCGACCAGCACGCGCCCGGGACCGGGAGGGTAGACGCTATCGTAATCGGCGAGTTGCACCTCCTCTACCATGTATTTCGACCCGGCGAATTGCATGTCGATGTCGACCTCAGCATCCGCCACCAGCTCGAAATTGGCGCGGGTATTTTCACCCGGTTTCAGCTCGACTATTTGCGGCGCGGCCGTGAAACCCGTTTTCTCGACATTGAGTTCATACCGACCGGGGAACATGTGCACGGCCCGATAGGCACCACCGGCCGTAAACACGCTATAAATCAAGCCCATGTCCATGTGGCGCGCCGTAATCATAGCCGCCTTGAAGGGTTGATCCGCGGTTATCAAACCCGACAAAGAAGCCTTTTGCGGCATCGCAGGCTTGTCGGCGACCGGACCGTCACCCGTGCAGCCGAACCCACTTAATGCAACCACCCCGACAATCCAGGCTAATACTATTGTTCTACGCATCTTTATTCTCGCCTTGGAAGCTCGTTGCCTCGAATGACCAGTATAACGCCGGCATGTCGGAGGCGCGGCACCGCGCCTATTGTCGCTGCCATTGCCAGGCACCGCGTTCGGCAATATAGCTATCGAGCCCGGTACCTTTTAACAATCGTCCAAGCGCGACACGCGCACCGTGGATGACTGCGCGCCCATCGAAACGGCGGTGGCTGCCGCCAGCGACCACTAATTGGCCGTCGATGTACACGTCCCTCACGGCTCCTGAATCGTTGGAGTAGACGAGGTTGGAGATGAGTGTCTGCGGGGGTGCGAGTGCGACTCGCTCCGTATCGATAACGATCACATCCGCGCGCTTGCCCGCTTCCAGCGAACCGATTTCATCTTCCATGTGCAAAGCGTGGGCACCGCCCCGGGTCATCAACTCCAACGCCAGCTCAGCCGAACCGAAATTGGCGTCTTCCGTCCATTGCTTTTGGAACAAAACGGCCATCTTCATGGTTTCCCAAACGTTCTGGCTGTTATTCGTCGACGCGCCGTCCACGCCGAGACCCGTACGGATCCCGGCCTTCAGCAGCGCGGGTAAACGCGCGACGCCCGCCGCATAGTACGCGTTCGAAACCGGATTATGGGACACGCCGGTCTGATGCTCGGCCAGCTCGGCGACTTCCCGGTCGTCGAGCCAAATGCCATGTGCCAGCAGCGTCTTCGGGCCCAACACCCCGAGTCGAGCCAGCTCGCTGATGCTGCCATGACCGAACCGGCGACGGCTCTCGTCGCGGGCGTCCTGGGATGCGGCCGCATGCATGACGAAATGGCTGCCGCTTTCAACCGCGACAGCGTGCATCGCGACCACCATCTCCGCCGTGCAGCGCATCACCCCCAACGCCTCCGGCGCCACCGAAATCAAGTCGGAATTGTAGGTACGCTGCAAGCGGCGCACTTCATCGGCGGCGAACGCCGGTTTCTCGCGGTAGCGCGCGGGGATAAACTGCGCGGGGCTCGTGTCGTCGGGGCTATCCACGGTCATGCGCGACAGGATGGCGCGAATACCCGAGCGCAGGACGGCTTTGAGTACACCGTCGGGCAAATCATTGTTGGGGGTGCCGAATTCGCCGACCGCGGTGGTAGTGACGCCCATGCTCATCAGTTCGAGCAACGATAGCGCAGCACCCGCCTCCCCCGCCGCACCGTCCAGCTCGTTCAGCACCGACCACATACCCTTGCTGAACCAAACCTCCAGCGGCATTTCGTCGAAAATTCCGCGCACGATGCCGTTCGACAAGTGAGTGTGGCAATTAACCAGACCCGGCATGATCAAGCAGCCGCCGGCGGAGTAAGACTCGGCAGTATCGGGAACGTCACCGAGTTCCGACATGGCCCCGACCCGGTGGATGCGTTTGCCGCGCATCCATACGAATCCAGACTCGAAGGCCCGCCGCTGGTCATCCATTGTCAGGACGATGGCGTCCGTTAGGATCCGATCCGGCACCATGCGCCCATCCAAGGTTGACTCATCGGTCGCCGCGGCGGACAACCGCCCCGCCGCGGGCAAGGCACCTAGCGCTGCGCCGCCCACGCCCTTGATGAAGGTCTTCCTAGTAATTCCGGCCATGCTTCGTCCCTTTTAGAAAATAGCTCGCTGCAGATTCAATAACCGTTCACGGAAAGCGCCTCGACAAACAGTTCAGGATTGGGCCGGACGCGGTAGTTATTCGTTTGGTCAGTGAAAATGATGCGACCCTGTGCATCGACGATGATCGCGGTGGGCAAGACGGTGTCGGCGCCAAACCTTTTGCGTACGCCCCGCGGTACCCCGTCCTTGTTGATGATGCCGAGTGCTGCCGCGGCGCGACTCCTATCATCCACCCAGAAATCGAAGGCGACGTCATACATTTCAGCCACTCGCCGCGTCAAATCGGGCGGCTGGGGGCTAATCAAAGCCACTTGGACTCCGCGGTCGATTAGCCCGCGGTAGCCCGACGCCACCTCG
>JAHEKG010000295.1 GCA_024638475.1 Rhodospirillales bacterium
AGAAAATAAGTTGCCCCCGCGATGGCAAGGTTGGAGGAAATGGTGCCAGCGAAACAGATCAGCGAGCGCCGCCGTAGTTGCGGTGACAATAGCTCGCCCAGGTGGGCTTTGAGGGGCCGGCGTCCTACTACGGCTCGTACAGCAGGCGTGGCGGTTGCCGTCACTTGTTGCCGCGCGGTTGCGAAACGGTCCGTTTCCCTTAAAGCCGCGCCCAGCAAGAAAGCGGCGGGGATGACGAGGAAGGCAGGATAGAACATTGCCCGCCAACCTAGATCGGCCAAGAACAATGAAGCTAGTAACGCGCCGATCGCAAAACCCAGGGGATAGCTCATCTGTAACCAAGCCGACAGCGTGCCCCGATAACGGGCCGGGGCCGATTCCACAATCATCGTCGCGGCTACGGGGAACATGCCAACCGCGGTGGCAAAACCGAGGACCCGAAACACGGTAAGCCAGCCAATGGTCGGGGCCAGCGCATGGAACCCTACAAACAGGGCCGACAACGCCATCGTGATCACGAACATTCGTTTGCGGCCGAAGTAATCCGTCAGCACGCCGGAGATCACGACGGTAAAACTGGCCGCCAGAAAAGACAGCGACAGCATGGCACCCGCGATGTCCAAACCAACGTTGAATTCAGCAGTGAGTCCCGGAATCGCGTAAGAGAACAACGCTTGATCCATGGTGGACAGCGTCAAGCCCAGCAAGCAAACCAGAAAGGTGCGAATGGGATGGCCGGCCACGGCGTCGACAAATGCCGAAACCGAGAATCCAGCCCGCGTAGGATCGCTCATCGGGTCACGCGTCCAGAAACGTCGTCATGGCTGAAGTGGGCGGGCGGGTGTCATCAGCCAGCAGCAAGTCAGCGTGGGTTAGCGCTCGGGCCGTTTGGCCGGCGTGGTCTTCGAGCAAATCACCCTTTGTGCCAATCACAAGGCATGGGTGCTTGGTCCCGCTTAGCAAGGGATGAGGATCTTCGCGAAGGCAGGCGCGGACATAGTCGCCATAAGTCAGTCGACCCTTGAGCCATGCCAGCAATCGTCGCTGTAGCGCGATCGGTTCGATTTCCGGTTCGATGTTGCGCACGCCCTCGGGCGTACGCCGGTACCATGGCCAAAACAGGGCTGTGTCGCGGAGCATGTGCCAGGCGGTGAGGAAATGAGTTCCGTCCCACCGCGCTTCGATGGCCGGTGCGACATGAGCAATGAGATCTTTGCGTAAGCCCGCGGCGGCCATTTCGGGCCGGTCTAAAATAAGCTTGCCGACTTGATTGTTGATCTGCCGCGCAATCTCTAAAGCCAGGGTTGCGCCGGCCGACTCGCCGTAAAGATCGAACTCGTCCAAGCCACAAGCCTCGATGACTTGGCGGGTATCCTCGGCAAATGCAGCGAGACTGGGATTCGTTTCCGCCAATGCATCTGAGTCGCCGTTGCCGGCCAGGTCGATACTCAATACGGGGCGGCGGCTCGCCATCGCAGTCGCCTGCTCGGCGAGTAGGGCGGATGAACGCATGCCCCCATGCAGCAGGACGAGTGGCCGGCCGGTTGCCACGCCACCGCGCCGAACTAACCGTTCGCCGTTGCCGTGAGTTACGTAGGACCGGTATAGAACCCGCCGGGGATGGGGTTCCTCGGTGGGTCCGATATCCCTGTCGCCGTTGACGTCGGCTAATATTTTTCGAATCGCCTCGAGCTGACCCGCCGCATCGGTGTCAACGAAGCGAATGTTGGCCGGCAAGTCGGGGAGGCTGCGTTCAACAGCCGTGTGTTCATCGGCGAGCGCCGTGACGAAAAACGTTTCGACGCTGAGTTGGCGTACTGCATCGCGGCTATCATGATTGAAGGCGGCACGGTAGCCTAGCCAATAGTCGGCCGCGGCCATTTTACCGAGCACGACGTCGTGCAGGTAATCGGCGCTTTTCATCGGTCCATGCAAGCGGTTGGTCTTGTGAGGTTCATACCAGGGCCAAAACAGTAATTGGTCGCGGGTATGTTGCCAGGCCCAGGCCAAGTGCTCACCGCCGGCCGTGGGGACGAAGGTTGGCGCGTAGTGGTCGGTGCGGTCTTGGGCGATGTCCGGCGTGCTGAGTGAGAGGCCGTCTAGTATCAACGCGGCGACGCGCTGCGGGGCGCGCCGGGCCAACTCAACGGCTACATTGGCGCCGGTGTGAGAGCCATAAAACGGTGCTCGTTCAATTCCCAATGCGTCCAGAGTTTCGAGTACTGCTTCGGCATAGTCGGCCAGACTCGGTGCCGTTTGGATGAGTGGGTCCGATTCGCCGTAGCCCGGCGTGTCCAGTGCAATCAAGGTATGGCTTTCCGCAAGCGGCAGCAGTTCGGGGATCACAAACGCCGAGGATTGAGGGCTGACATGAAATAGCACCAATGGGGGTCCGGATCCGGCGCGGCGGTAATGGACCTCGCGTTCACCAACGCGAACGAAGTGGCGGCTGATTTGCATGGGACTGACACGCTTCTTTTTTGCCAGGATAGCAAATAAAGCCTTGGGGACATTCCCCTTTTTTGGCGACCAAAAAAGGGGAATGTCCCCATTTCTGTTGACCCCTGGTATAAAGGGCGGTGATGGCCGCTAACCTCCGACAGCACATAGAGTTCTTTCCGGCGCGTGTCAGCTAGCGGCTCTTCACTCGGCAGTGCGATCGCTGCGCTCCGCGGGCACCCGACGCGTATATTTTTCATCTGCCTGTTCGGGCTTACCCTCTCGAACACGGATCAATCGTTATTTAGCTACGCGATCCCCGGTCTACTGGAGGAGTTCGACTTCGGCCTCGACGCGGCCGGTTGGATCTTGTCGGTCTCATTCGTGGTGGCCGCCCTCTGCAACCTCGCCATTGGCGTGGCCGCCGACCGGTATGGGCGCCGCAAATTGTTTATTTTTTGTTTGGCATCGTCCGCGGCGCTGGTAACACTGCTGACGTTTACGCCCGAGATCATGAGCCTGACGGCCGTGCGGGCTCTGGCTTTCGGTATTAGCGCGGCGCTCGTGCCCTTGGCGACCACCTACGCGGTGGAAGCGAGTCCCGACCGGTTCCGCGGCCTCACCACGGGGTTGTTGCAGCTCGGCTATCCGTTGGGTTGGTTCTTTGCATCCCTGATTGCCGCGCCGATTCTGGCTAAGTTCGGTTGGCGGTATATTTTTCTGCCCGCGGCGATCGTCATCCCGTTTGCGTTCTTGTTTTCCCGTTGGTTGCCGGAGAGCCAGCGGTTTTTGGCACAGCGCGTCGATCCGGCCAAGAAGACCGCAGGCGGATGGCTGGAGTCGCTACAGGTGCTTATCGAACCGCAGCTGCGCCGCCGGACGATACTCTGCGCGGCCATGTTTTTCTTCCACGCGGGCGCCTATGCGGGAACGGCATTTTATTTTCCGCAGTATTTTGTCGAAGTGCACGGTTACACGCCCGCCGATGCGGCGGCCCTGGTTGGCCTGTCCTACGCAATCGGTGCAGTCGGCTACGTGGCCGCCGCGCTCGTCGGGGAATTTGTAATGACCCGCCGCAACACCATCGCACTGTGGGTCGTGTTGGGCGCCTGCGCTTTTGCCGGCCTGATTTGGTTAGCCGAAACACGGCTGGAAAACTTATTCTGGTTCGGTCTGATGACCATGTTCTTCTACGGTAGCGCGGCGGTTCAATGGGCGTTTGCCGCGGAGCAATTTCCTACCCGAGTCCGAGCCACCGCGGCCTCCATGGTGATGGCATCGACGTTGTTCGCCTTCGCGTTGTTCCCCGTTGGCGTGGCCTACATCATCGAGGCCCTGGGTTGGCGCTGGTCGTTCACGGTGGTTGTCTTTCCCGCGTTGCTCATCTCCGTGGCTGCGACCCTAGGACTCCAGAGCATCAAGTCGGGTGCGGCGTTGGACGAAATCGCGGAGGTAGCATGAATCCGCTACTCGGCGGCTTGCATCCGGCCATCGGGGGTCATGCGGACGCGGCCTTCGGCGCCGTGGCTGATGCCTTCAATAAATCATTTGAAATCAATGGATTCGACGCTGAAGTTGGTGCGACTTGTGCGGTCATGGTGGACGGTGAAATGGTCGTCGATCTGTGGGGGGGCTACGCGGACATTGCCAGCGAAACCCCATGGCAACAAGACACGTTGGTGTGCTGTTGGTCGGTTTCCAAGAGTCTGGTAGCAACGCTGGGCTTGATGTTAGTGGAGCGTGGCGCGCTGGATCTCGACCGGCCGGTCGCGGATTATTGGCCGGAGTTCGCGCAACGGGACAAGCAAACCGTACTGGTGCGCCACTTGCTCGATCATCGCGCCGGACTGAGCTACGTGGATCCTGA
>JAHEKG010000296.1 GCA_024638475.1 Rhodospirillales bacterium
CGCCGGGCCTGTTCATGGCCCGTTGGTGGTAGGTACCATGGGCATGCCGCCCAGCCAAGGCAATCCTTTCGGCGCCGTGGGGCCACCGAGTTCAACAGTTTGGCTGGCGCTGTTCGACGGGCTCACGCAACTTGATGAAGCGGGCAAGCTCGCGCCCGCGCTCGCCCTGCACTGGAATGCGGTGGACGACAATAGGTGGCGTTTCGAACTGCGGCCGGGCGTGCGGTTTTCGAACGGCAACCCGTTCAACGCTGTCACCGTCGTTCGGGTCGTCGATTGGCTGACGAGTCAGCCCGGGCGGGGCAGCCTCGTCGGCAACGAGCTGCGCAACGTCGCCGGGGCCGAGGCGCTCGATGATTTAACGGTATTAATTCGCACCACCGAACCCGACGCTATTTTGCCCCGGCGATTATCGGCGATGCTCATGGTTGAACCGGAAAGTTGGGAGCGGCTTGGACCGGTCGGATTCGGCGGCGCGCCCGTCGGTACCGGTCCTTACCAGATCGAGGATTGGAATCAGCGCGCGAATACGCTGGTGGCCAAGCGCAACCCTTTCAGTTGGCGACAGGCTAAAATCGACACGGTCCATTTCATTGCGCTCCTCGATCAATCCGTCCGCCTGCAGGCGTTGCTGTCCGGGGATATCGATATGGCGATTATCGGCCAGGAGGGGTTAGATCAGCTCCGTGCGCGCCGATTTCAGATTCTGGAAGCGCCCGGCATGTCGGTAATGTCCATCGCCATCTTCGCGAACAGGAACGACGGCGCGCCGACAACGGATGTGCGCGTGCGGCAAGCCCTCAACTACGCAGTCGATCGGCAGGCTATTGCCGAGATTATCCTCGGACGCCCAGAGCAGGCGGCGGGACAGCCGGCGGCCCGCGGCACCTTCGGTTATGACCCGGATCTGCCGCCCTTTCCCTACGATCCGCAGGAGGCCAAGCGCTTGCTTGCCGAGGCGGGCTATCCCGATGGCTTCGACTTCAAGCTGGATGTCGTCGTCGATGCGACGGCTGGGGATGCGGATATCTATCAAATGGTGGCACAGTACCTGAATGAGGTTGGCGTAAGAACAACCCTGCGTGTGCGGCTGTTTAGCGCGTGGCTGCAGGACTATATGGCCGGTACCTGGACCAGCGATGCGTTCAGCCTGGCCTGGAATGCGGCACCCTACAATGACGTGCAGCGCCCGATGGAGTATTTTTCTTGTGCCCGCCCCGTGCCGTTTTTCTGCGACAGAGCGATGAGTGCGAAACTTAGCAAGGCCGCCAGTGAGTTCGATATGCAAAAGCGAGAGGCTCTGTTGCAAGAATTATCGCGCGACTACAGGGAGGCTGCGCCGGCCATTTTCCTCGTCGAGCAGATCATGACCTGGGGAGCCAACCCCCGAGTTGATAATCTCAGTATTGCCAACCGTGTGTACGAATACGACAAGATCACTTTCAGGGACCCACCGTGAACGAGCTAAAACTTTATAGCTACGAAGCCTGCCCCTATGCCCAACGGACCCAGATGGCCTTGCTGGAAAAACAGCTCGACTACGAATTGATCGAAGTGGATCTCTACGACCGTCCATCATGGTGGGCCGACTTATCCCCCTATGGCAAGGTGCCGCTACTCAAGCATGGCGAGGGCATCGTTTATGAGTCAGCCATCATTAATGAGTATTTGGAAGATACGTTTGGGAACCATCCACTATTGCCCGCGGACTCGCTGCGGCGCGCCCAGGCGCGGATTTGGATAGCCTATTGTGACGCTTATTTCATGCCGGCTTGCCATAAGCTTATCGAAGACCGCCGCGACCCAAACCAACAAATCGAAAATCGCCGGAACTTGCGCGAGGTTTTCTTGTTTATGGAGGCGGGTATGCGCCAGCTCGGCGATGGGCCCTATTGGATGGGGGCCCGATTCACGCTCGTGGACATTCAGTTCGCACCGTTTGCCGAACGCTTTGCCTGTTATGCGGCGCTGTGGCAGGCGGAGTGGCCGGAAGAGTGCAGTCGGCTTAACGCATGGTTCGACCATGTGCGGCAACGCGACAGCTTTAGGCAAACCTGCCACGACCAAGACTTTCACATGCAACGCTACCGCAAGTACGATCAGGCGAGCTAGGCAGCCCTTGCGGGATTCGAAGATTAGTTAGGTTACTCAAATAGCTAATTGAATTAAAATGAATTATTGAATTGATCCCGGCGGTTTTCCTAAAACTTTCTCCAATTCCGCGGCCGGATTCACGGCGGTATCGGAATACAGCCCGACGGCCCGGTTCAAGTAGTCGCTGGTCGTAAGGTTGGCCAGGATGAAGGCAGCGAAATCCGCGTAGGTAATCACCCGGGCCGGCGGGGTGGCGCCTGCGGTGTCGATCTTCATGTCGCCCCGCGCGGGTTCCTGGACCATGAAGCCCGGCCGCAGGAGGATGTATTCGAGCCCGCTGGCGGCGATCATTTCCTCCATCAAATACATATCGTTGTAAAGATGCCGGGCATTCCAACGCCAGCTTGCCGAGTAGTCCTTGGGATCCGGCCGCTCACTGTCCAGGGCGACGCGATGCTCGACGCCCGTCGAACTGGCGATAAGCAGGCGGCGGTTGCCCTTTGCCTGCATGGCGCCGATCAGGTTCTTCGCCATTACGGTATAAATGTCCACCTCGCCGATTTCCGCCAACGGGTCCACGGGCGTGTTGTAGCCCACCATCGACACGACGACTTCGTCCCCGTCCAGCATCGCCTCCAGCGAAGCCTGGTCGCGCACGTCGCCTTTGAAGAGCGTGAGGTTTTCATGTTCGACGCCTAACTTGCTGGGGGTTCGGGCCAGTCCCTTGATGCGGTAACCTTGCGCCAACCCCAAACGAATGATTTCCCGCCCGGACCGAGAGGTAGCGCCGATCAGAGCGATGGTCGGTTTGGTGCTTTCGCTGGCGCCGCCGGGTGCCGCCGGGTCGGGGGCACACGCCCAGTTGGACAGGGTGAGGACGATGCACAGTGTTGTTGCTGCAATTGACCGCATGGGGCGACTCCTAAAGGTTGGCGCGCGCCGTCGCAGTATAGAACCGCAGGGCGGCGCAGGGCACGTTCGAACCTCAATAAACCTGCGCAAAGGCTGCAGTATGCCGGGTCATGACGATTAATCGATCCATTGCGTGGGCGGTGTTCATTTCAGTTGCGGGTGCATGGGGGCAGGGTCCCGCCAATGCCCAATCGGTCGCGGGCGATCCGGTGAAAGGCAAGCAATTGGCCATCGAATGCGCGGCTTGTCACGGTGTCGATGGTGATAGTCCCTCACCGGTCAATCCGAAATTAAACGGTCAGCACGAGCTGTACTTGTTCATGGCGCTGCAGGCCTATTTGAGCGGCGCCCGCTCCGATTCGTTGATGCGCGGGGCAGTGCTCAACAAGAGTGAGCAGGACCTGCGGGATATTGCGGCCTACTACGCCCGGCAGGGGCAACCCAGGGCGGCGGGTGCCGGCGGCGAGGCAAACGCGGCGCAGGGCGGCGGCGTGATGCGCTTCGATCATGGCGATCGAACGGCCGCATTTACCAGTCTCGTGGCACGCGCAGAGGCCCTCGCGAAGGCGGCCAAGAGGGTCGGGCCGGATGGCTGCCGCGCCGGTTTCAGTGCCGCCGCGGACCGAGACGGAGACGGCGATACCGTACCCGATCGCTACGATGCTGCGCCGGACGACGCGCAGGAGTTTGTCACCGACAGCAATGCCGATGGCGTTTTCGAAATCTGCAACGCCTGGCAGTTGCGGGCTGTGTCGAGCCTGGATTCGCCAGTCGATCCGGGCCGGCGGCTCGCGCGTTCCTATCAGCTCGTCCAGAATCTGGACTTGAAGGCTATCGGTGATTTCGAGCCGATTGGCAACTGTGGGCCCAGCGGCAATTGCATGCGCGCGCTCGGACAATTCGGTTTCGCGGGCGTGTTCGACGGCCAGGGACATACCCTGGCCAATCTAACGCTGGCCCGGCCGGAAGGTAGCGGCATCGGCCTGTTCGGCGTGCTTGCGGAGTCCGGGGTCGTCATGAACGTAACGCTCGACAATGTCTCCGTCACGGGCAGGGCCGGGACGGGCGCGCTGGTCGGCTCCAACTTCGGTGTTGTCTCCAATGCCCGCGCGAGCGGGCGCGTCACGGGGGCGCTTGCCATCGGTGGTCTCGTTGGCGGTAGTGGCGGGCTCGTTTACCGTAGCCGGTTTCGCGGCGCGGTGACTGGCCAACAGGCCGTCGGCGGGCTGGTGGGCGACATGACGGGTGCGGTGTATGACAGCTCCGCCAGCGCGGCCGTCCGG
>JAHEKG010000297.1 GCA_024638475.1 Rhodospirillales bacterium
CGCCGGCTTGGTGAGCGAGCGCAGCAATCCCGTGGACTGCAGGTACAGGGTGTCCTGAACCGGATGGTGGGCATGACCTTGGAGGCAACCGGTTGCGAGGCGGCAGTCGGCGGTCGCTGTCTAGTACTCACCCCGAACGGCTCCGAAGTGGAAACCGAGGTCGTGGGTTTCGCCAACGACCGGTTGCTGCTGATGCCGACCACCGAGCTGCACGGCATGATGCCCGGCGCGCGGGTGATTCCCAGTAGGGAGGTGTTCCAGGCCAAGGTGGGCGAAGGGGTGCTGGGCCGGGTGCTGGACGGCGCCGGCCGGCCGATCGACGGCAAGGGACCGGTTGAATGCGATGACCGAATCCAGCTTGCCGGTTTGCCGATCAATCCATTGCTCAGGACCCCCATCACTAAACCGCTGGACGTCGGCGTCCGGTCGATTAACGGGCTGTTGACGGTAGGCCGGGGGCAACGCCTGGGGCTGTTTGCCGGGACCGGCGTTGGCAAGAGCATGTTGTTGGGCATGATGACGCGTTACACGGAAGCCGATGTGATCGTCGTTGGTCTGATCGGCGAGCGGGGTCGAGAAGTTAGGGAATTCGTGCATGATGTCTTGGGCAGCGAGAGCAGCCAGCGGGCGGTTGTGGTAGCGACGCCGGCCGATCATCCGCCCCTGGTTAGATTGCATGGTGCGATGTTGGCCACGAGTATCGCGGAATATTTCCGCGATCGCGGTTGCCATGTACTGTTACTGCTGGACTCCCTGACCCGCTTCGCTCAGGCGCAACGCGAAGTGGCGCTGGCGGTAGGTGAACCGCCGGTAACCAAGGGTTATCCGGCATCCGTGTTCGCGCGTTTGCCGCAGTTGGTCGAACGCGCCGGCAATGGCACTAATCCCAACGGATCCATCACGGCTTTCTATACCGTGCTGACTGAGAGCGATGATCCTAACGATCCCGTGGCGGATGCGGCCAAGGCCGTGCTGGACGGGCATCTAGTGTTGTCCCGCCAACTCGCGGAAGCTGGCCTGTATCCCGCGTTGGACCTGGAAGGATCGGTGTCCCGTTCCATGCAGGCGGTCACGGATGCCGAACACCGGCGACTGGTCAAGCGGTTTCGCCACCTGAACGCGATCTATCAGCAGAACCGCGATCTGATCACCGTCGGCGCCTACGCAGCAGGCAGCGACCCTCGCGTCGATGAGGCTATCAAGTATTGGCCGCGCATCCTCAACTTCTTGCAACAGGAGGCCAGTGAGCCCGTGTCTCTAAAGCAGAGTATCGAGGCACTCGCCAGTCAGTTCGCTGACGACCGTGACGAAGAATAAGCTAAAACGTTTTGGCGAGCTCGAGCGGCTTGCGGAGGGCGAGGAGCGCGAAGCCTCGCGGCGGCTCAAGCTGCGTATCGAAGATGTGTTGGCGCAACGAACCAAACTCGATCAGCTACAGACCTACCTACAAGAATATCGTGGCGAACAAACGGCTAACAAAAACGTCGACCCTGCACGCTGGGAAAACTATCGGCGCTTCTTGACCCAGCTTAGCCAGACCATAGAGGCTCAGCAGGCTCAGCTCGCCGAGGCGGAGTCGCGCTATCACGACGAAGCGACGCGCTGGCAGGAATCCCATGCCCGCACGGAGACCCTGTCACGACTCCTCGAAAAGTATGCCGCCGAGCGACAGCGAGAAATTGCCAACCGGGAGCAGAAGGAGATGGATGATCGGGTCAGCCGCACGCCGGCCACGAAGCCTGACTGACCTTTCCTGCCTGGGTCGCGCCCCGCGATCTGGCATAACCCTTGCAACGCATAACGTGATCGCGAGTGGATTGGCCGCTCGCGAGGTATTGTCGGCGCTGGCCTATTTGGGAGTTCAGTGGAAAGTCACGGCGAATTGATTGCCATCTTTGTGCCCGCGCTGGCAGCCGCGGCCTCTCCCGAGGCCCTGCCCCGCCTACCGTCTGGCGCTGCCGGGGCTCGCCTTCCGCCCGAGGAAGACTTTCTCACGCTTCTGGACAAAGCGGCCGTTCCGGCACACGACGAGTCTCCCGTGAATGCTCCGATCCGGCAATTCTTGCCGACCGGTGGCCAAACTTTGCCGCTACCGGTGGCGCTGGCGCGGTGGGTCGATCCTGGGCAGCCGGCACCGCTGCCGGGTCAGCTAGCTGCCACGCCGGCCCTGCCGGTGGGTAGACCAGCCGGCGAATCCGTCCTGCCGCCGACGCCGGCGGATGCGCCCCGTGCTGCGGGTACCGAGCGTGTCGAAACCGCGCCGTTACTGCGGGGCAATGACACCAGGTCGCCGGAGGTCGCTCGCATCGGTACGCCGCCGCCCATCAGCCCGGGTTCGCCTGCCGCTGGACCCCTAGCAGCCCCCGCGTTGGGCGCCGCCGTGGCCGGTCGGGAGCAATCCCGCGGGCTGCCGCAGGTTGCCAAACCACAAGCCAAGGTCGATCGAACCCATCACGTGAAGACGCAGGTCGATTCGGGGCGTCACCTTGATCTGCCGGGTGAGCGGCAGATCGAGGCGAACCCGTTGCGATTCACCCCTGTGCCGGAACGATTCGAAGCGACGCCGTTGCCGTCCCGCCCGGATATCGCCCCGGCGTTGCCATCGAGTTCGCCACTGGCGACAGCGCCCCCCAATGTGGCGACCCCGTTAACCGCGACCGAGTTTGTTGCGCCACCGCCAGCGAACCCAGTATCGCCGAGTATTCCGGCGGCGTTTCCAGAGATTGTCGATTCCGTTCGCACCCTTAGCGATCAGAATGGCGGCGAGATGCGGTTGCGCCTCAACCCACCGGAGCTGGGTCACCTGGATATCAAGGTGAGCGTCAAGGACGAACAGACCTTCGTTAGCATTGCCGCCAACAACAGCATTACCCGCGAGGTTCTCGAGCAGCACATCGGACGCTTGCGGACTTTGTTGGACGCGGCCGGCCTCGACTTGATGGGGGCGGAGGTGTCTTCCGAGCGTCATCCGGAGCGGCGCCCGGACGAAACGCCAGAGTGGGTCACGCCCCTGCCGCGCAGGGATGCGCGCGATGACGCGCCGGTTGAACGGTCCGCTCAGCCCTCCCGCGGCGTAGACCTATTCGTCTGACCTGACGGTTCCCTGTCGCCGCGCCAATAATCCGACGCTTTCTAGCCCCTGGGCTTTTTTATAACTACCTGTTTATTAACGAATTTAGCTCGAGACACGGGCTGGCACGTTTCTTGGAAAAGGACCCTATATGTCCACAGCAGGTAGTGACCAATGGCGGATGATGCGGAAGCAACGGATGAAAAGGGTGGTGAGGAAAAATCGGGGGGGCTACTGGGCAAGTTAGTGCCTGCCGTCGGCATCTTCGTCTTGGTGCTGGTCGCACAAGTCGTAGCGCCGCCCATTACCACCGCCGTATACGGCCCCCCCAGCTGCGGGCCCATGGCCGATGCAGAAGAAGGCGGCGAAGGGGAAGATGGCGAAGAGGAGGAGGTGATCGCTGCCGACCTACCCCCCGCGCTTTATCAGCCGCTCGATCCGCCGATGGTGATCAACTTCGAGCTGGAGGACGGTAGTACCCGTTTTCTCCAGCTGAGCTTGCAGGCCATGACGCGGGAACAAGCAACGATCGATAACCTAAAGGCGCACCTCCCCGCGATTCGCAATAATTTTTTATTCCTGATCGCCAATCGCGAATACAAGAGCCTCGCTACCGTTACCGGTAAAGAACAACTGCGCGCGGAACTCCTGGCCGAAGCCAAGGCCGTCATGAAGAAGAACACGGGAAAGGAAGGTGTTGAAGACATCTACTTCACCAGCTTCGTCATGCAGTAGCGATCATGGCGGAAGAACCCACTAATTCGCCGGATGCGCAAGCCGATATTTCAGAGGAGGAGGTAGACGCGCTATTGCACAAACAGGATAAGGCAGCGGCGGTCCCCGGCGAGGTACGTGACTACGACTTAGTTGCGCCCGACCAGATTGTACGCGGCCGGATGCCGACCCTCGACAGAATCAACGAGCGCTGGGTGGGCGGATTCCAACAAGCGCTGGAAGGCCGCCAGCGCCGGCCGCTAGAGGTTCAGGCCGAGGAGGTCAAGGTGCTGCGCTACGCGGAGTGGCTGGCATCCCTGCCCACCAATGCCACCTTGAATTTGATGGTGGTCAAACCCGTGAGGGGCAGCTGCCTTATTGCGGTGGAGACAAATCTGCTGTCGTTACTAGTCGATAGCTACTTCGGCGGCACGGCGAAACCGGAGGAACCGGTCGACAAAGAGCCGACGCCAGTAGAACTGCGTACCAATGGCATATTGCTCG
>JAHEKG010000298.1 GCA_024638475.1 Rhodospirillales bacterium
ACACTGCGCCTCATGTTCGCTGGACCCGCGATTATTGGGGAAGTGTCGAAGAGTTCACCCATGGCTTCTACGCCAACGACGAGTTTGCCGTTAGTCCAACGCGAGCGCAGCAGAACTATTTGGGTAACACCGAGCGACTCGTAAAGGTAAAGAATAAGTTCGATCCGACCAATCTGTTCAGATTGAATTCTAATATTCGACCAACCATTGGGAGTGTCTGATGAAAGAAGGCGGTTTGACGGTCCCGATACGGGGCCTGTTATTTTTGGTAACCGGTTTGCTGATTGTCGATATCGGCTTGCGCGTCCTGCCCACTTCGTCCGCTCAGGCTGCGGATGCGCCAGCGACGGGTCCTGCGATCAGCTATCCGCCCTTCCAGGTTGAGCCCTGCCGAACGCGGTTGTTCCACGTTGCGCTGATTGTGGAAGATCTGAATAGATCCATCGCCTTTTACACCCAGGAGCTTGGCTTCAAGCTGATTCGTACCCAACGCAGTGAGTTATGGAAACTGGCCCTGCTCACGACTGGGGCGGGTGAGCCGATCCTGGAAGTAGAGGAGTACATCGGACCCGATAAAGAATCGCCCCCAACGGGGTTTTCCCATATTGGGGTGTTTGTCGACGACTTAGATGAGTACTACAAGAACTCCCACGCCAAGGGAGTTCCCTGGTCGGCAGCTCCAAAGAACTACGGCGGCCCGGTGCCGAAGTTAGGCTTCATGACAGATCCCGATGGCTATCGGGTTGAAATGATGGCGAATCCGCGGGGGGCTTGTGTGAGCTGTCACCGCGGACCGCACTTGCCGTGACGCCACAAAAATAGGACATGGTTCTAGGGCAATAGTCCGAGTATCCCGTACAATGATCGGCGCTAACATTGAACACCGCTAGGAGTTGTCGATTTGCGAAGCTACGGAACCAAACGTGTACTAGTGACTGGTGGTGCCGGTTTCTTGGGGTCGCACCTGTGTGGTCGGCTACTGGATGAGGGCCACGAAGTGCTCTGTGTGGATAATTTTTTCACGGGGACGCGGGGCAACATACAACACCTGTTAGATAATCACGCATTTGAGCTGCTGCGCCACGACATCACGTTTCCGCTATATATCGAAGTCGACGAAATTTACAACTTGGCGTGCCCCGCGTCCCCCGTTCACTACCAGCATGATCCCGTACAAACGACGAAGACCAGCGTTATGGGCGCAATCAACATGTTGGGCCTTGCAAAGCGGCTGCGCGCGAAGATTCTTCAGGCATCAACCAGCGAAGTATACGGCGATCCGAGCGTTCACCCGCAGACGGAAGATTATTGGGGCAACGTGAACCCAATTGGTATCCGTTCTTGCTATGACGAGGGGAAGCGGTGCGCGGAAACATTATTCTTCGATTACCACCGTCAGCTTGCTCTTCGTATCAAGGTGGCGCGCATATTCAACACCTATGGGCCCCGAATGCACCCGGATGACGGTAGAGTCGTCTCGAATTTCATTGTGCAGGCGTTGAAGGGCAAGGACATCACGATTTATGGTGACGGATCCCAGACACGGTCTTTTTGTTATGTGGACGATCTCGTCGACGGCCTCGTGAGGCTGATGGGCAGTGACGATTCTTTTACTGGGCCGGTCAATCTCGGTAGCCAAGGTGAATTTACGATTCGCGAGTTGGCGGAAACCGTGGTTGAGCTAACGGGCTCGAAATCGGCGATTAGCTATGAAGCATTGCCGAGCGACGACCCGAAGCAGCGTCGACCAGATAATTCCCTCGCCAATGAGAAACTGGGTTGGGAACCGAAGGTGCAGCTGGAGGCCGGCCTAAAGCGGACCATAGAATATTTCGAAGCGTTACTGCGATCCTGACCTGGGGGCGACATGGCGATGCGACTGATTTCCATTATTCGTTACGTGCTCGTTCTGGGAGCGGCCCAGGCGTTGTGCGCGCCGCTGCAAGCCCAAACAGAACAGCCCGGTTACGCAAGCTTTATTCGCACTACCATTGTCGCTCGGTTAGCCGATTTAGAGCCCTCCGTGACCTTTTGGCGGGACGTGATGGGGTTCGACTATGCTGGCGAGCCGGCGCCCCGGACAGGGTCGGGTAACGCGTTTCTGGGCTGGGACGATAACGCCACCACCTACTTTACGAGCTTTACGTCAAAGCAAGGTTCTACGGTTGCGTTACTGATGATTGAGGATCAACCAGGTTTCCGAACCCAAGCGCCGGTCCGGCCGGCTACCGCATACGGCAGTGTCGTGCTGGTGCATACGGCTAAAGGGATCCGCGACGTATATGACCGCGCGGTCGCGCACGGCGTCGAGATTATAAAACCTTATGGGCCCTCGGCCACGGGTCGCTCAATTCAGATCATGTTAAGGGCGCCCACCGGGCATTTCGTGGAGGTTTATGAACTGCTCGATCAACCTGTGCGTAAACCCAAGGCGTAGTTGCCGCCTAAGATAGTCCCGAGTGGGATTGCCGACCCCTTTCTGCGTCGTGAAGCTCGGGGCCATGGTGCCATGAACCGCAATGCAGTCAACCCTAGCGAGCATCTGCCGGTGTTTCACGAGCTTGGCCTGAATGGATTTGGTGTTGATCCAAGCGTGGCTTATCGTGCGGCTCATGCTCACCCGGGCCCGGGTATTTTTCGGATGCCCGACGGCGACGGCTTAGTGGTCACGGGCTACGAAGCCTTGGTCAACCTCATGCGCCAGTCTGCCCTGGGCGCGCAAAACCGTAGCGCGCGCCGCTCCGGCGCGGGCGCGCACGGGCCTCTTGCGCGGTTGGATGACAACTCGCCTTTCTTCATGGATGAGCCCGTTCACGCGCCCATGGCAGCAGCGGTGTATCAACCCATGAGCCCCGCGCGCAAGGACTACTTGGCCGAGACGATTAGCGAAATCGCGTATTCGGCTATGGAGGATTTGTTGCGGCAGGAGGGCGGTGACCTCGTGCACGACTATGCCATGGTCATTGCAGCGACGTTTTGGACGCGTTTCTTGGGTTTGCCCGACGAATACACAGCAACGCTGAGAGATTGCTCCGCGAGCGTCGTACCGATGCTGCAATTCAAATGTACGCCGGCGCAAATCAAAGCCGCAAACGACAACGCGGAAGTCCTGTTATCTTGCATCCGCGAACACTACGAAACGATTAAGGCTTGCCCGCGCACGACACTGTTGCATGCCATAGCCCCCGCGGTGGAGGGTTGCGAGCTCCCAAACGGCCCTGCGGACGCCGCCGCCGTGGCGGCAGCCATGACCTTCGATGGCATCGATTCCGTGGCCGCTGCCACGGCCAACGTGCTGTATACCTGTTTATCTCATCCTGATCAGTTTGCGCAATTGCGCCAAAGCCCGAGCCTTATCCCCGCCGCCTGGCGCGAGGCGATGCGAGTGCAGCCGTCAGTACTCGGACTGCAGCGTTCCCCACGCCAATCCATCGCTTACGCTGGGGTGAGCATTCCCGCGGACGTTAATGTGCTGCTGCTGTGGGCTGCAGGCAACCGGGATCCACGGCATTTCGATGTGCCCGATCGGTTCGATATTCATAGGCCTCAGTTCAAGCTATTGTCATTCGGAGGCGGCGGGCGTATCTGCAAGGGTAGGTACCTCGCGATGCTGCAGGGTCAGATCGCGTTGCGGGTATTGTTGGAGCGGACCCATTCGATTCAGCTTCTGGTCGATAAGCCTGCATGGTCGGCTCCCGGGATGGTACGGTCCACGCTGTCGTTGCCGGTACGGTTGGAATGATTTGCCTTGGACAAACCTAGAACCAGCAGGGTCAAAAGGAAGACGTGGGTCGTTTTTTGAGCGGGGTGTCTGATATATTCTATCAGCCGTTTTTCTTATCTTATGACCATCAACCCTAGATGAACATACTCGGTATATCCGCTTACTATCATGATAGTGCCGCGGCCTTGTTGCGCGATGGTCAGATCGTCGCGGCGGCTCAAGAGGAGCGATTTACCCGCAAGAAGCATGACTCGCGGTTTCCCGCCTCTGCGATTGAATACTGCTTGGCCGAGGCATCGATTGGGCTTGAAAATGTCGATCACGTGGTGTTCTATGACAAGCCCTTAGTCAAGTTCGAGCGGCTGCTAGAGACCTATCTGAGTTACGCTCCAAAGGGGCTACGCTCCTTCATTGCTGCAATGCCGATCTGGCTCAAAGAAAAACTTTTCCTCAAGGACACATTAAAGAGGGAGCTAAGGGAACTGGCCAATGGTGAAACTGGTCTGCCCAACCTACTGTTTACCGAGCACCACCAATCT
>JAHEKG010000299.1 GCA_024638475.1 Rhodospirillales bacterium
GCGGGGCCTCGCTGACCCTGCAGGGCTTCCAAGCCCGCCCTTAGATTTCCGCTAAGATGCCTTTCGCGTTCGCGACGTCTTTATGCATCTGGACGATCATCGAATCCAAGTCCGGGAATTTCAATTCATCCCGGAGCCGGGCAACCAGGTCGATATCCAAGTAGCTGCCATAGATGTCGCGATCGAAGTCGAAGATGAATACTTCCAGGAGTGCCTCGCCGCCGCCACCTACCGTGGGCCGCGTACCCAGGTTAGCCACGCCCTCCAATAGTCCTTCGGCGAGGCCATGCACGCGCACCGCGAAGATCCCCATCGTGGCCGTCTTGCGTCGCTTGACGGGAATGTTCGCCGTTGGGAAGCCGAGGGCGCGGCCCAGCTGCTGACCATGCACGACCCGGCCCGACATCATGTAGTGCCGACCCAGCATAGCGCGGGCCTTGGCGAGGTCGCCCGCCGCGAGCGCCGCTCGAACCGCCGTGCTGCTGATGCGTTCCCCATCAGCATACACGGGCTGTATGACGCTGACCGTGAAGCCGTGCTGTTGCCCCGCACGACGCAGGTCGTCGAGCGTTCCGGCACGTTGGGCCGCGAACCTGAAATCATCGCCGACCACCAGATGTTTCACGGCTAGCCCGTCAACCAACAATTGGCGGATGAACGTGTCGGGATCCAACTGGCGCATGAATTCATCGAATCTCGGACAATAAATCTCGTCCACGCCGAGCTGGTCCAACAGCTTAAATTTTTCCCGGAACCGGCTGAGCCGCGCCGGCGGGTTGTCGGGCCTCAGATATTCCTTCGGCATCGGCTCGAACGAAAACACGGCGGACGGCAAACCCATGCGCTGGGATTGCGCTTTGACCTCGGCGAGAATCGCTTGATGGCCGAGGTGTACCCCATCGTACGCGCCGACGGTTGCGACACAGCCACCTGCCCGCCGCTGCCGCGCTACCGCCGCGAGTGTTCTGCAGATCCTCATGCGACGCGATCCGGGCTATCGGGCAAGGCATGCTGATTGCGGCCGCCAGAGGCAGTCGGTGTGTTTTTGATGGTATCGAGTAACATTTTTAAGACGACCACGATGACGGTCGAGAGTCGAGGCATCGTAAAGAGTTTCCCGGCCAGCGTCTACGGGGGCGATTGCCTCGAGTGCAGGGTGGTTCGCGCGGGATCGTTTGTGTGTCTGTGAGCCGGCGGCCGCATCAATAGCACCGCGACGAGGCAAACAAACTGGACCACGGCATAGCCTCTGAACACCGTGGCGAAACTACCGAAGGTGTCGCCAATATATCCGCCGAGTACCGGGCCGATCATGGCAAGGGTCGTGATGAAATGCATGATACCCATGGTCTTAGGCGCCTCGTCGGGGCCGTAATAATTGACTAGGAGCATAGTGGTCGCGAAAAAGCACATACCAAAGCCATAACCCTCACCGACCACGAATAACGCAATGGTCAGGGCGTTGTCTGCCGCCGCAAGGGAAAGCATGCCGATAATTTCTGCTATGAGAGCGGAAGCCAACAACCATTTGGGATCGACCCAGGTTGCCAGTGCCCCGCCAACGGCTCGGGAAAACGCATTCACCAATGCATGCGTGCTCAATGCCGCGGCCGCGACTCCGACCGCAATTCCCAAGTTACCCATATGGGTCACGGCCCAGGTGTTCATCGTGACGCCGCCGAATAGCGTCATCGTAAGTGCGGTGACGATGACGTAGTACTGCGGCGTGCGCAACACGTCCTTGAGTTGCCAATGTGCTGTAGTCACGAATACCCTGGAGCTGAGGCGTTCTTGTTCCTTAGGCGGCGGAGTGTTCACTTGCTGGGATTGCGGCGGACGCTTGAGCGTTAGCGCTGCAAGGGCAGTGAGAACCAAGATCGACCCGCACATGGCCCACCAGTGCATCCGCCAGGTGCCGGTCAGGGCAACGAGGCCTGTCACGATGAGCGGTCCGGCCACCCCTCCCAAGCCACCCAGGGTCATGTAGGCACCGATGGCAAAGGCGCGTCGTCGCGGTAGCCACTGATTGATCACTGCCACCCCCGGGACGGTGGCGCATAGTGTATAGCCCAGCCCGGCGAGGGCTGCGCCGAAGAGATATTGCTGCAGTCCCGGCGTCGAGGCGATGAGCGCAAACCCTATTGCCATGGTCGCGCCCCCTACGCCATAGGTGGCTCGGGTTCCGAACCGGCGCAAGGTCAGGGCGGGTAACCAGCCGGTGATACCGACCATGAGTGACAGCAAGGAGAAGCCGATGCCCGCGCTAGACCAGGACCAAGACAACTCATCGATCATGAACGGTAATGCGACACCCAGCGACGTGAATGTTGCTGCGGTAATTTGGAAGAAGATGAGGCTAACCAGCGAAAACTTCCACCAGCCAACAAGACCTACCCGGGAATCTTCAGTCTTAGTCACGTTAGGCTTTGGATGCGGAACGCTATCCATCACGGCGGGATAGTAGGTTATATGCTAATCTCCCCGAATCCAAGCTTGAACATTGCCGCGCACAGTCATTTGCGCCAGTCTCGGCACTGTGGCCACCCTGCCCATGGTCAGACGCACGGCCTTTTGCGACAATCCATGCCGGCTTATCTTGAGGTAATTGGTCTAGCGATGGGCGTCGGCGTCGCCCGTTGTGCCGCGACGATTCGGAGTAGGCAGAGCAACGTATGAAGTCGGTTGTACATCTCTTATGTCCGCGTACTCCGCTGGCAACCGCCGCGGTGATCTGGGGCATTGCACTAGCGTTGCCGGCCCATGCGCAGCTTGAAGAAATTACGGTGACCGCTCGCAAACAGGAGGTGAGCCTGCAAGCGGCCGCCATTGCAGTATCCGCAGTTTCTGGTGACGACTTTGATAAGTCGAACATCGTGAAGCTGGACAATTTCAACGGCTACGTCCCGGGCCTGACTATCTCGAAAACCGACGGCGCCGGCCGCGTGGTGACGATTCGAGGAGTAGGCTGGGAAACCGCGCAAAATCTGGCCTCTCAACCCAGCGTCTTGACTTACCTCGACGGTATCTATCTGGCTAATCCATTGTCCATGGGACTCGATCTCGGTGATCTCGAGCGCGTCGAGGTATTCAGGGGCCCTCAGGGCACGGAGTTCGGCCAGGGCACCACCGGCGGCGCCATCAATCTGGTGACGAGAAAACCTCAGCTCGGAGCGCAGACGGGGTCACTGGGTTTGAGCGCGGGCACTTTCAATCTTAATAATCTCCGCGGCAGCCTGAACGCCCCGCTAGGAGAGACGGCGGCGATCCGCGCCTCGGTCCAAAAGTATTCTCGCGACGGTTTTGCCGAAATACGCGGTGGGGCGCTGGACGGCTATGATTTGGATGATGCAGATTCCATCACCGGTAAGGTCGGCCTTGCGTGGGAGCCAACGGACCGGCTGTCGATTCTGGCCCAGGCGTTCCTGCACCGATCCGACCAACACGCGGCGGCGCAGAAGAACGTGGCCGACCCTAATCCGGATCCACGGGAGCTGACCCAGGATTTCCCGGGTATCTTCAAGCTCGACAACAGCAGCGTGTCGTTGACGATCGAATGGCAGTCCGATTCCGGTTATGCGTTCAAATCGCTCACCGGCTGGCAAAAACTAGAGAAGGCGCAATCCGTCGACGGTGACCGCCTGACCGAGGCCACGATTTCTATCGACACGTTGGGATTTTTCCAATTCAACAACTGGGATGTGTTGCCCTATTGGGACAACGATTCCGATGCCATTAGCCAGGAATTCAACTTGAGTTTCGATGGTCAACGTATCGACTGGGTGCTCGGCGTTTACTACCTCGACCACGAGAACTTTAACGATTTTCTCGAGGCTACCGCCCCGGCGCCGTTTTCCGCCTGGGAGGCGGCTTTGGCAAATCCCAACCCGATGACGCTACCGCCGTTCATGTCGGCGCTGCAGTTTAACGAGTTCCGCACAGTGACCCGCGAAGACAAGGCCGTGTATGGGCAGGCTACCGTGCAATTGAATGAGACCTTTGCCCTGACCGGCGGGCTGCGCTGGCAGGCTGAGGATCAAACGGACGAGGGCGCGCAATTCTTCGGTATTTTCGGTGGTTTCAATCGCCAGACGGACGATTCCGAGGTGACCTGGAAGCTGGGTGTCGACGTTAATCTGAGCGACGATCATTTCCTCTATGGGCTAATCTCCACGGGCTGGAAGAACGGTGGGACGAATCCTGGTGCCATCACCAACGGCGCCCTCTTTCTCGGCGCAAATTTCGCGCCCGAGGAAGTGACGGC
>JAHEKG010000038.1 GCA_024638475.1 Rhodospirillales bacterium
TGCTGGCGGCAAGCTGGAAGCGGCTCGTCGGGGACAGCGGCGAATGGGTGAATCGCGTTTATGTCCGCAGCAGTGACAAGACCAGCTCGGAAGGAGAAGCCTTTCCGGACTTGGTTCCGCCAGGCACGCCGCCCGCGAGCATTCCCATCAACGCACGGCTGATCACCATCACCGAAGAGGAAACGGAACTAGGCTGGCGAAGCGACTATTCCACGCAAAACCGCTGGGGTAAGGGCAGCGCCGGCCTGCGCATCACGCAAACAGATCTTAGCTATGACACGTTCTTGCGCACCGACTGGATTCGCTACGTATACAAAACCACGGATCCCCGGCCGACCGGGCAGGACTACATCGTGCTCACGCCGGCCAACGTCAACGCCAACTACCAGGCAAAGGAAGTGTCATACGCCGCTTATGGCGAGCAGGTGTTTGAGTTTGCGCAATGGGACTTACGCGCCGGGCTGCGTTACGACGAAGACGGCTTCGCGAAACAGTCGCTGCTGTCACCGCGATTCGCGGCCAACTATCGCTACTCGCCGAATCTAAGATTTTCGGCCACCGCCGGGCTGTTTTTCCAATCGCCGCGGTACCTGAACCGGGCCGCAAACAATGCCAATGCGCTGATCGAGAACGAGCGCATCGCTCACTTCAGCGTCGGCATGGAACGGAGTTTTCGAGAGCACTGGAACTTACTGGTCGAGCCCTACTACCAAAAACTCGATGATTTGGTCACGGAACCGGGCCGGATCGACGGGCGCGTCACCAACAATGGTGAGGGCACGTCCTTCGGCATCGATTTTGTCCTCATCCGCGAATTTGCGGACGGCTGGTCCGCGGACGCGACCTACTCCTACAACAAGGTGCGCCTGGACGACAACGATGGCCAAGGAAAATACGCCGCGGACTTTAGCCGGCCGCATTTCTTCTCCCTGGGTGTCGGCTGGGAAATTTCCGAGCGGTGGAAAATCGGGGCGCGCTGGAAGTACGCCAGCGGCCGGCCCACGGATGATTTCGTCGTCAACGCAGACGTGCTCGGCCCAGGCCAACCCTTAAGATTCTCGAAGCAGCTCACCCGCAACAACGCCCGCCGCCTCGAAAACTATCATTCCCTGAATCTCCGCTTGGACTATCGACGGCCCGTCGGCCCAGTCGATCTGGTCTTCTTTCTAGATGTGATCAATGTTTATGGCGGCCCGGGTGCAAACTCCCAAGAGTTCGACCCGCGCCGGGGCATCAACGTCGTTGACGATAGCGGCGCGTTCCCGATTATCGGGATCATCTTCGAACGCACTTGGTAAACAAGTTTAGGGGAAAGGCCATGCCAACCACTGAATACGGTTCGAAAGCGCGCCTGGGCATCGGGCCGCCTCAGGCGAATCCGACCGTAGAGCCGGAGATTGCGGCTCTGCTGCCGGACACTGTTGCCATGCATGTCTCCCGCTTGACGAGCAAACAGCCCGCCGCTCGGGATCGACTAGTGGAATACCTGGAACAGCTTGACGTCTCCCTGGACCGGTTCGATACCCTCAAACTCGATGCCTACGGGTTTGCCTGTACTGGTTCCACCTATTTGCTGGGTAGCGAACAGGAACAGCGGATTGTTGCGCGCCTCAGCGAGGCACGCGGCTACCCGATCATCACCTGCGCGATGGCAATCGTCGACGCGCTCAAGTTTCTCGGCGCCAAGACGTTGGCGATCTACAGCCCCTATCCCAGCTGGTTGCACGACGCGTCGACGAACTACTGGCAGGCTCAAGGGTTTGAAATCGTCGCCACCCACACCATTAACGCCAACGCCGGGGATACGCGTGAGATCTACGCGCAGGACCCGCGCGACGTGGCGGCGCTGCTCATGGAATCCGATCCAGGCGCAGACATTAGCCTCATCACCGGCACAGGTATGCCTAGCTTGGGCATTATCGATTTGGTCGCCGCGGCTTCGGACCGCACGGTGCTGTGTTCCAACCTCTGCCTCGCCTGGCGCCTGCTCAAGGAAGTCGGCGCCTGGGGCCCCGCCGATGCCGCCCCGCCGGGCTATCCGTTATTGAAGGGTTGGTAGGCCATGGCGTTTTCCAGGAGTTGTCGATGAATACGGTTGAACCCGTCATTGTCTGGTTTCGGCAGGACTTGCGCTTGGCCGACAATCCGGCGTTGCGGGCCGCCTTCGATACTGGCAAGCCGATCGTGCCGGTGTTCATTCTCGACGACGACAGCGCGGGAGAATGGAAAATGGGCGCGGCAAGTCGCTGGTGGCTGCACCAGAGCCTCGAATCCCTCGATAGCGCTTTAGACGGCCGGCTAAGACTGTTCCGCGGCGATGCGGCCGCAAGCCTGCGTGAGCTCGCCCGCGAGACGGGCGCCACCCACGTCTTTTGGAACCGATGCTACGAACCCTGGCGTATCGCACGCGATAAGCGAATCAAGGATCAGCTGCGCGACGCTGGCTTGTGCGTGAACAGTGACAACGGCTCGCTGCTATTTGAACCCCACACCATCACGAAGTCGGACGGCACACCTTACAAAGTGTTTACACCTTTTTACCGTAAGGGCTGCTTGTCCGAGGAGCATGCGCCTCAGCCCCCCTTGAGCAAACCGAAACAAATGGAACTTGCGACGCCCGCGGTCGGTGTAACACTCGCGGAACTTGAACTCATGCCAAGCACGCACTGGTACGAAGAAATCGCGCAGCAGTGGCAACCGGGCGAAGACGGCGCCTGGCAGCGTCTCCAGGCATTTTTGGAGAATGGAATCCGCGGCTACAAACAGGGCAGAAATCGCCCCGATCAAAATCACTGTTCGAGACTGTCGCCGCATCTGCACTTCGGCGAAATCTCGCCACGCCAGGTATGGCAGGAGACCGAGGCCTTGGCGAATCAATCGGGTATCGCGGACGATGTCGATCATTTTCGCAGCGAACTAGCGTGGCGCGAATTTTCTTACTATCTGCTTTACCACTTCCCACAGCTGCCGGAAGACAACCTACAGGCAAAGTTCGATCGATTTCCTTGGCGGGAAGACGACGCGGCACTCGCACGCTGGCAGCGCGGCGACACCGGCGTTCCCATCGTGGATGCGGGCATGCGCCAACTATGGCGTACGGGGTACATGCACAATCGTGTGCGCATGGTCGTCGCTTCGTTTTTGATCAAGAACCTCATGCTGCATTGGCATCACGGCCAGATGTGGTTTTGGGATACCCTGGTGGATGCCGACCTCGCCAACAACAGCGCCGGCTGGCAATGGGTCGCCGGAACCGGAGCGGATGCCGCACCCTACTTTCGTATTTTCAATCCCGTCTTACAGGGCAAGAAATTCGATCCGGATGGGGACTATGTGCGGCGCTACGTCCCCGAGATCGCCGAGCTGCCCAATCGCTACCTCCATAGCCCCTGGACTGCGCCGGACGCCGTCCTCGCGGAAGCCAACATCACACTCGGAAAGAATTATCCCGAGCCCATCGTTGATCTCAAAGAGTCGCGCGAACGCGCCCTCGCGGCATTCAAAGACTTGGGCACCGCCGCCTAAATGGTAGCGGGCTTCGGCCCAATACCTTTAGCGCATGGCGGCCGGCCTTGATTGAATTTGTGGCATCGCTTGTACCCCCTTATTCTTGCCCCGGGTAGCGATCGGGGCGGTTAATGAGCGATTGGGATTACATCGTGGTGGGCGCCGGCTCGGCAGGCTGTGTGCTTGCCAACCGGCTCTCTGAGAATCCCGCCAACAAGGTTTTGTTGCTGGAGGCAGGTGGCCGGGACTTTTCCCCGTTTATTCATGTGCCTGCGGCCATCATCAAGGCAATCGGCAATCCTCGGCTGGATTGGTGTTATCAAGCGGAACCCGACGCGAGCCGCAACGGCAAGGTCGACCTGTGGCCTGCCGGCAAGGTCTTGGGTGGCAGCAGCGCCATCAACGGCATGCTGTATGTGCGCGGCCGCGCGAGCGACTATGACCGCTGGAGCCAACTCGGCTGTAGCGGCTGGAGCGGCGCCGAAGTGTTACCGGTGTTCAAACGCATCGAGGCCTCGGTGATGGGCGATCCGCAGGTGCGCGGGCGCGACGGTCCACTCGCGACGCGCCCGTTGCGCAGTACCCATCCGTTGGCGCACGTATTTATCGATGCCGCTAAACAAAGCGGCATTCCGTTCAACGAAGACTACAACGGCCGCGACCAGCACGGCATCGCCTATTCCGAAGTCACGCAAAAGCGTGGCTGGCGTTTTAGTGCGGCGCGCGCCTACCTGTGGCCCGTCATGCGCCGTCCCAACCTGAAAGTCGCGACGCGGGCCACGGTCGAACGGCTTTTGTTGGAAGGCCGTCGCTGTGTCGGCGTTCAGGTACGAAGATCCAACGGCAGCGTTCGTGACGAAAAAGCCGTTGGCCAAGTGGTGCTATGCGCCGGCGCGATTGCAACACCCAAACTGCTCATGCTGTCCGGCATTGGGCCGGGCGAGGCATTGCGACAACAAGGCATCGATGTGCACGCGGATCTGCCCGGCGTCGGCGAAAACCTGCGCGAGCATCCGACGGTCATGGTCGGCATCGACGTCAACGTGTCCACCTATAACGTCGAGATCAATAGTTGGCGCATTGCCTACCATGCAATGAATTGGCTGCTTTTCGGCCGCGGTCCGGCGACCAGTCCGTATCCGCACGCGGTGGGTTTCCTGAAAACCGACCCCGCGCTGGCCGAGCCCGATATCGAGGTGCAGCTCGGCCCCTACGCCTTCGATTTCAACGAAGCCGGCGTCGTGCCCTATCCGCGGCCCGCGATTTCCGCGGCTATCTCGCCCTGCGAGCCGGCGGGAATCGGCAGCATCCGCCTGAGTTCCAGCGACCCCGCGGCGGCGCCGATCATTGACCATGAACTACTGGGTGAGGAGGCAGACCGACAGTGTCTGCTGCGCGGCTGCCGGCAGGTGCGCGGTATCTTTGCCAACCCGGCCTTCGACGCCTATCGTGTAGCGGAACGATTGCCGGGCGACGAGGTACAGGATGACGCAGCTTGGGAAGCCTACCTCCGCAAGGCGGCATTTCTCGGCTACCACCCGAGCGGAACTTGCAAGATGGGTTTAGATAGCCAAGCAGTGACGACCCCCGACCTGTGCGTCAAGGGAATCGACGGCCTCCGTGTGGCCGATGCCTCCATCATGCCGACCTTGACCAGCGGCAACACCAACGCCCCCGTGATCATGATTGGGGAACGCTGCGCCGACTTCATGCTCCGCGCCGCATGACGGCTAACACCACCGCGCCGTGGCCGCGCGAAAGCTATAGCTGGTACGTTGTGTTCGTGCTGTGCGTCTGCGGCATCGTCGCGTTTATCGACCGGCAGATCATTAACCTCCTGGTCGAGGACATCAAGCTCGACCTCAGTCTCACCGACGTCCAAATCAGCTTACTGCAGGGCCTGGCTTTCGCAATGTTCTACGCGGCGGTGGCCATACCCTTGGGCCGTTTGGCCGACTCCACCAATCGGCGGCGCCTCATCGCGGTCGCGATCGTGGTGTGGACTTTCGCGGCGATCGGCTGCGGATTGGCGGATTCCTATGGAGAGTTATTCGCGGCCCGCATGCTGGTCGGGATTGGCGAGGCGGTGTTGACACCGGCCGGTTTTTCGATGTTGGCGGATTATTTCAAACCGTCGCGCCTGAGTTTGCCGCTGAGCGTGTACACCGCGTCGAGTTTTTTTGGCTCCGGCATTGCCCTATTAGCCGGCGGGTTCCTCGTCGCTCAGCTCGCCGGCATGGACGTCGTCCACTTACCCCTGTTCGGCGACCTGCGCCCGTGGCAGGCGGCCTTCATCGTCGGGGCGACGCCCGGTTTTTTCGTGGCCGCGCTGTTCTTTTTTACGATTAAAGAACCGCGGCGGCGCAGCAACATCGCCGCGGCCGAGACGACCACGGAGGAGGGCTTCCTCCAAGCGCTGGCTTACTGCCGGCGCAACGGGCGATTGTTTTTCTCCATCTATGTGGGCCTGTCGTTGCTCTCAGCGGCACAGTTCTCCATGGGAGCTTGGGTCCCCGCATTCTTCATCCGGGTGCACGACTGGACGGCTGGCGAAATCGGTTACGCGTATGGACTATTGTTTCTGATTTGCGGCACGTTCGGCGTAATCAGCGGCGGTTGGATCGCGAATTGGCTGCATGGTCGAGGCTACCGCGACGCCAACCTGCGAGCACCCATGGTGGCGGCGGTCCTGGCGCTGCCGTTTGCCGTGGCGTTTCCGTTAACGACATCAGCGACGACGGCGATTGCGCTCCTTGCCCCGCTCATGTTTCTCGGCACGATCCCGTTCGGATGCGGAACCGCCGTCATTCCCATCGTCGCACCCTCCCAATTCCGCGCCCAGCTCGTCGCACTGTACTTATTGGTTGCGAATTTCCTGGGCCAGGCTGGTGGTCCCTGGTTCGTCGCCCTCTGGACCGACAAGGTATTCGGCGAACCCGCCGCGGTGGGCTACTCGCTGCTGATTACGGTGACCACTTTGTTGGTCCTCGGCGCCGGTTTGCTATTCCTCGGTCTCCCTCCCCTACGGCAATTATTGAGCACCAGCTCTGATTAACGCGGCCGGTAGTTCAACGCTGAATGGCTTCGAGTAACGCGACTAACTCCCTGTTGTAGCGGTCGGTCACGGTCAGCGGACAAAAATGCCCCCCCTCGGGTAACAAAACCTGTTTCGCGCCCGGAATGAGCGCGGCGAGTTCGTCCGACATCCCCGGCGGCGTCAGCGAGTCGTCTTTCGCCGAAATCACCCCCGTTGGGGCCGCAATGTTCTTAACCTGATATCTCAGATCATGGGTCATCACCGCATTGAGTCGAGCCAGTTCGGTTTCGAGGCCGGGGAAATTGGCGATGCGCTCGGCCAAGAAGGCCTCCATACCGGGGTAGTTCTCGCCCATTGACCAGGCCGGGGATGCTAGCAAGCTACCGACCATCATGTAATGCTTGACCCCAGCGTTGATGAGAATGTCGCGGCGCACGCGAAAGGTATCGATAAACAGCTGGGTCGGACCCGCCCAGCTGGCGCTCAGGACCAACGAGCGAACCCGTTCGGGGTGGTGCAGCGCAATTTGCTGCCCAATGGCACCGCCCGTCGAGTGCCCGACGATGTGCGCCGAGTCGATTTCCAGCGCATCCATCAGCGCCACCAAATCCTGCGCCATTTCGATGGCACTGGAAACGACGGGAGCCGCCGAGCTGCGGCCCACGCCCCGATGGTCGTGCAACACCACCCGGTACCGCTCGGCGAGGGTATCGACCTGTCGGTGCCAGAATGTCGCCATGCCCCCCAGGCCGGCGACGAGCAGCAGGTCTTCGCCCGCGCCGTGAACCTCCGTGTAGAGCTCGGCGTCCCCGATTGACACTAAACTCACCTGATTCTCCTCAATTGCCCTGCGGCCCAGTATAGACGCCTGGGTCTACAGCGTCGTATCTTCGGTCGCGTCCGGGTAAAGTGCCAATAAATAGGTCGAACGATTTCGGGCCATAAACCGCGGCTATGGCGGGTCACCCAGAAACGATTGGCCTGCGGGGACCGGCGCTGTTTGAATGTCTGGGTACGAAGGAGATAAGAATATGGGCCTTGAGCGCAAGATGCAGCGCCCCATCACCACCGAGGAAATCGAGACTTACGCGCGGGACGGTGTCGTGTGCCTGCGGGGAGTGCTGCAGCGCGACTGGATCGACTTGCTGCGCCCCGCGGCGGAGCGGATCACCATCAAGGGCGAGGATGTCGGCCTGTTGCCCACCTACCCGGGACGCTATATGGCGCGGCGGGTCCCGGAGTTCCGCCAGTTTATCTTCGAATCCCCGTTGGCGGAAATCGCTGCGCGCGTCATGCAATCGCGCCAAGTGCGGTTTTTCTTCGACGAATTCTTCGTCAAGAAGCCTAATTCCGACGAGAAGACCATTTGGCACACCGATCGTATGGGCTGGCCGGTGGTCGGATCCATGGTGCCGTCGTTATGGTTGCCACTGACACCAATCACGCACGCCAACTCTCTAGAAGTGATCCCGGGGTCCCACACCCGCGACGATCGTTACTGGTTGTTTTCGCCGAATGCGCGCCAGATGCAGCGGCCGGATGACCGCGTGCCCCATCCGGACGAGAAGACATTGCGGGAGGATCCGAACAACCGTTTCGTCACCTTCGAAATGGAGCCGGGCGACCTGTTGGTGATCCATCCATGGATATTGCACTACTCCCATGGCAACCCCACCGACGGTTGGCGCATCGCCGTATCCGTGCGGGTGTTCGGCGACGACATTCGCTGGAAACCGCGCCCAGACTGCGTCAACTTGGCGGGGATCAGTTTCGACGAGATGCTGGAAGGTGAGCCCCCGGCCGGGCCGCTGTTCCCGGTCCTGTGGTCCGAAGACGGCTACTGCGACGGCGACGCCGAGTACCCGCGCGGATTCGCCACGACCTGGCATCGCCAGCGCCGCGGCGATATCAACGAATACGACGAATTCAAGAAGCAGCTGGCCAAGCAGTAACGAAGTGACCGCCGATGACGACACCTGACGAAGCCGGGCAACACAATATCGAACTTCCCAAGCCCGGCGAGGAACCCGTTTTTTTGCCGCATCCCCTACTCGACCACCTCCTCGAGGCGGTGATCGCTTTGGGTGCCGAGCTTTGGATCGAGCGGGATCGGCGCCGAATCGTAGAGACCCTTCTGGAGCAAAAAGGCCTCCTGACCCGCGCGGAAATCGAAGCCCATGTCCCGTCTGACGACGAGCAGCGGGCGCGTCAGGAAGCCAAACAACAACTGGTTTCACGCACGCTCGGCAAGCTCAAGGAAATGGGCCCGAGTTAGTCTACCCCTCGACAATGCCGGCGAATGGCCGCGGCCAGCACGTCGGCAACTGGCCGATGAAAACCTTCCCGCCGCGTAATGAGGCCGGCCTCTCGCACGATGGGAGTGGAGGGTACGTCGAGGCGCTTGACCTGCCCTGCCGCCGACTCGCGTTTCAGCAAGTGATCGGGTATCAGCCCGACGAATCCGGCGTGCAGCACCAAGGAGCGAATCAACGTTAAAGAGTTCGTGCGGACGGCGGTCCGCGGTGCAGGAATGCCGCCAGTCAGAAACAACGCATCGAAGACTTCAATCGAATGTGGCTTGTCGACGACGACCCACTTTGCCTGACTGAGTTTCTCGTTGGATGGCGCTGCGCTGTTCGCTAGCGGGTGGTCGGTGGCGACGAAGACGCTGGCTTTCACTTGAAATAGCGGCTCGACGATGATGGATTCCGGGGGCTGGAGCAAGGGGAAATTAATAAACGCCAATTCGATCTGCCCTAATTCCAATAGCGCAACGAGTTCTTCGAAGAAACCCTGCAGCACGGTGATCGTGACTTTGGGATGGGTATCGCAAAACTCCGCAACCGTCGTGTCGATGATATGGTCAGCAAACAACGGGCCAATACCTATGGCCACTTCGCCGGACAGTTCCCCGCTAGGCTGGGCGGCGTCCAGGCGCGCCCGCGAACACTCGGCGAGTATGGATTTGGCATGGTGGTAAAAGCGCTCACCGGCCTCGGTGGGCGATGCGCCGCGTGCATGCCGGAGCAGCAGCTCGACACCCAGTTCTTCTTCGAGAGTTTTCAAGCTACGGGTTAGGGCGGGCTGGCTGATCGCGATGTCCTCGGCCGCCTTCGACAGGTTGCCCCGCTCGAAGACGGCCACGAAATGCCGTAGTTGCCGTAGGTCCATGGTGGGACAGTGTAGTCTAAAGCCACCGTAATCGGGGGTTGCCGGATGGTCATAACGGCATAGATAGGGGGCATTGGACGCCATGGGGTGTGGGCGATTACCCTGTCGCTATTAACGATAGGAGCGGGCAATGACGGGCAACAGTGAGTCGGGGCAACCCAATCGAGGCTTTATCGGGGTGACGCCCCGGCCGCCCACGCTGGAAGACGAGAGCTACCTGGATTTCATGGAGGGTGTGCGCAATTTCACCATCCGCGAGTTGTTCCCGGTGGTGGGTACACAAGTCGTTGAGGGCGCTCGCCGAGCGGGGCTGCCGGCAGATGGCGCCCAGGCCTCCCCAAAAGAGCTCCGAGCCGCCACCGACGCCATCCCGATAGTCGGTACCTGGAAGCGCATCATGCGCAGCCAGCAACAGATGACCTGGAACAAGCTGCAGGATAGTTTTGCCGCAGAGCGGGCCAGCTACACACGAGCGCTAGACGCCGCGGAGCAACAACGCCCCGGCGGTTTGGAATATGACCCAGGTTTCCAGGTACCGGACTACGCCAAATACCCGATACACCTGCAGCCGGGCGGCTATGTGGGAGATGACCTCGCGGGTTACGTATTTCACCACGGGACCAAGGTATTTTATCAGGGCGACAACGATCAAGACGAGTTGCATCAACAGATCGTCAATACGGTGCGAGAGCCGGCTAACGGCGCGGTGAAACGCGTATTGGATTTGGGCTGTTCCATTGGCCAGTGCACGACACTACTGAAGCAAAGGTTTCCTCAAGCCGAAGTGACGGGGTTGGACGTCAGCCTGCCGCTGCTGCGTTACGCCAACCGCCGCGCCGTAGATCTGGATGTAGCAGTGCAATTCCGGCAAGGTCTCGCCGAACAATTACCCTACCCCGACGGACATTTCGACGCGGTGTTGTGCTACATCCTTTTTCATGAGGTGCCAGAGCGGCTGTTCCAGCCGATCATCAACGAAGTCTTTAGGGTATTGCGCCCGGGCGGCAGCTATACGATTGTCGATGCGCCGAACGCTAAAGAGCTGCCCGCGCCGAATCGATTCTGGCTAACCTACGATGCGCAATATAATTGCGAACCCTACTCGCCGGCATTCGTGGCCTCTGATTTGCCCGCGCTGCTTACCAATGCCGGGTTCACCGGGATCGAACAAGCCTCGACGGATATGTTCCTCAGTGCCACCACGGCCGTGCGGCCGAAATAACGTTCGCGAGCCGTGCCACTTCCCGTACATACGCTGGAGCCCGAATCGTCGCGTCAGTTGTTGGCTCAATTGCAGCAGGCAATCGGCGCGGCACAAGTCTCGACGGATAATGCCGAGCGGCGCTTAGCCTCGGAAGACGTTTACCGCTCCGGACACATGCCATTGGCGGTAGTCCGGCCCCTTTCCACCGCAGAAGTGGCTGCCGCGGTACCCCTGATCGTGGCCGCAGGCTGCGGTATTTTCGTTCGCGGTGGCGGGATGTCGTATACGGATGCCTACCTCCCCGACCGCGAGGCAGCGGTAATCTTGGACATGGGTGGGCTCACCGGCATTCGAGAGATCAATGCCGGCGATCTCTACGCCACCGTAGAAGCGGGGTGCACCTGGGCGGCCTTGGATGCGGCATTGCAGCCCCATGGGGTGCGAGCCATCTTTTGGGGGCCCATGTCGGGTCAGTTAGCCACCGTGGGCGGTGCCATGTCCCAAGGCGCCGCCACATTCGGTTCCGGCCGCAATGGTCCTTCCAGCGCGGCGGCACTAGGGTTCGAAGTCGTGCTGGCCGATGGCCGAATTCTCGAGACGGGCGGCGCGGCGCAGCCCAATCACAGCAATTTCTTTCGCCATTATGGCCCCGACCTGACCGGGTTGTTTACCGGGGATGCAGGCGCGTTGGGGGTGAAGACGGCGGTGACGTTACAGCTCGAACCGCGGCCGCGGCTTGGCGACGGGCTGAGCTTTGCCTTCGACGATTTCCGAGGCCTCGCCGAGGGCGTTGCGGCAGTGTCCCGGCAGGGGTTGGCAACGGAGGTGTTCGGCGCGGAAACCGCCCTGGCGCGGCAGGTGGCGGATGCGTCCACCTTCAAAAGCGACCTCAAGACATTATGGGCGGTGAGTCAGGCGGCCCACAATCCGTTGGCCGGCATCAAACGCGTCGCCCAGATCGCCGCCAATGGCCGCCGGTTTCTCAAAGATTCTCGTTACACCATTAGTTTTTTGACGGAAGGCGATTCGGGCGCGGAGTTACGCCGTAACTTGCGCGGAATCCGGGCGGCCATTGGCAGCCACGGCTATGAAATTCCCAACACCATGGCGACCATCACGAGGGCTATGCCGTTCCCGCCGCCGATGGTACTGGGTCCCGGCGGGCGGCGCCTATTGCCGTTGCACGGCATCGTGCCGCACTCAGGCGTCGCGACGTTGCATGCGGCTGTGCAAGCTTACTTGACCGAACAGTCGGATACGTGTCGCGCGCACGGCGTGGACGTATTCTTGGTGTACAGCACCCTGGGGCGATCGGCGTTTCTTTACGAGTTGGTGATTTATTGGCCGGACGAATGGAACACGCTGCATCGCGCGACCTTACCGGCGGACATGTTAGCGCTGTTTAAAGAAGGCGAGCCGCGTCCCGAGGCGCGCGAGTATGTGGACGAACTCAAGACTCAACTCGTCGAATTGATGTATGCGCACGGGGCGGCGCATTTGCAAATCGGCCGGCTGTATCCCTACGGCCGGGATCGCAGCGCCCCGTCGCAAGCCTTACTCAATCAGATCAAGGCGGAGGTCGATCCGGGTGGGCTAATCAATCCCGGCGCACTAGGTCTATCCTGATATTCGCAATACCGCCCTAGCTCAGTCATTCATTCGCCGAGCCCACCGGCGCCGTGCGGAGTTCGTCCGGCAGAAGGCGCCGTGACAACGCGCCAAACAAACGCCAGTCGTCGCCGCGGCGTACATAAACATGAATGTTCTCGTAGCGTTCATCCACCTTCAACCCGCCCGGCCGGACGGTACGATGAGTGGTGTAGTAGGAAATGGCGGTGTCTCCATCCACGCTAATACCGTTGCTCACCACTGCGATTTTTTCGCCTGGTTCGAAACTGCCGCTTAAGGCGATCTCGCGTATCGACGCATAGTTCACCGGCTCCGGCGCCGATGCCGGCCAACCCAGGTAGTGCTCCGACGAGATATCGGAATAAAACAAGGTATCGCCTCCGGCGCGCTTCGCGTAGATGGCCTGTTCGAGCGCCCACACCTGTTCGGCCGCGGAGGTGCCGCTATCGGTACCGGCATCATCGACGCAGCCGTTCAACAGGAGCCACCATGGGGCAACCCAGGCCAACACTCCGGTCCTATTACTCATTATCAACCCCTGTGGACCCAAGGTGGCACAATTTTACACCGAATAAATCCGAACCACGGTTTCTTCTATCTTCACCAGAGACCACCCTGCCGATGCCGTAGCCGGCAATCATTGACAAGCTGGACGCAAGGGCTGGATAGTCAAGGTCCCCTGACGCAGCGGAGAACACCATGACCATCAAGGGGCTCCACCACAATGCCTACCGTTGTCGAGACGCGGAAGAGACCCGCGTCTTTTACGAGGATTTTCTCGGCTTACCGCTAGCGGGAACCTTACCCATCACAGAAACCAAGACGGGTCGCACAGCCAGCGTACTGCATGTTTTTTTCGAGATGGGTGACGGCTCCTACCTGGCTTTTTTTGAGGCACCGGATGAGCCGTTCGAGTTCAAACGACAACGCGACTTCGACCTGCACATTGCGCTGGAGGTTGGCGCTGATACGCTGGCCGCCATGTATGCCAAGGGCAAAGCCGCGGGCATGGAAGTGCGGGGTCCCGTGGACCACGAGTTCATTAATTCCATCTATTTCCGGGATCCAAACGGTTACGTCATCGAGTTGACGGCCAAGACCCCGGATCACGATACAGCAATGGACCCCGCCAAGAACAAGGCCCGGGAGTTGCTAGATGAGTGGCAGGCGGCCAAAGCCTAGAGTCAATCTCAAGCTAGCCTTCTATAGCTTCGTTAGCAGCCGTTCGAGCCTTGCCGTTTGCCCGCGATGATCGCCGCCGCGAGCGCGGGATTTTCCATCGGCATGAAATGGCTATATTCGGGCAAATAGAGATCCTCGCCCTGCTCGAACTGTGCGGCTAACTCGGGCCAGGTCGGCGATTCCGAAAAATCCGTGACGGCTTCGCGCATGTTGCGTGGTTTGGCGCGAACGACGGCGACCGGAATCGTGATCTCGCCTAGCAGATCGCGGATATCCGCGCGCATCGACCCCGGATAGATGCTGGCCTCGATCTCGGGGGGGCAGGCCAGCTTGTAGACGTCCCCGTGTCTCAGCAAACCGTAGTCGCAATAATCGCGCAGTGCCTCGGCAGTCCAAGTCGAAAACGGTTTTCGGTCCTTGAAGTTATCGAACATCTGTTGCGGCGATTGCCAATCGTTGCGACGCCTCGCCACCGGATGCCGTTCCGCATCGAAACGCAAATCCGACTCGTAGACCCCCGGTGCCATTATTACCGGGTCAAACAGGCATAAGCGCCTAAACCGGGCCGGTTCGCTCGCCGCAGCTTGGACCATGGAATGGCCGCCAAGGGAATGCCCCACACCGTTGACGCCGGTCAAGTCCAGCGCAATCAAGAAAGCGGTTAAATCCGCTCCGAGCTGCTGCCAGTCGAACGGCGGTCGTTTACTACTTTCCCCATGACCGCGCTGATCCAATGCGACCACGTGATAGCCGTCGAGGTGCGCGGCCGTGCTTGCCCAACAGCGGGCATGCAGCCCCGTTGCATGGACCATCAGTACCACCGGGTCACCGGGTGAGCCCCACTCGAACCACGCCAGCTCGGTGCCGTTGACGGCGATGCGGTGTTGTTTCGGCGCTTCACGCATGGCGGAGGATAATACCTGACCGCCGCTCGCCTGTTGGTATCGATGGGCCACAGCGCTCGCTAGTCATAGCGCGAACGGTAGAATTAGCGTTCGACCAGATCACGGGAGTATTGACATGGCCGCCTATATCGTCGCCGTCTGCGAGATCACCAACTTCAACGAAGGCATGAAGGAATACGTGAGACGCTCAGAGGAGCTGGTGCACAAGGCTGGCGGCGAATACATCGTCCGGGGACCAGCGGAGAAAGTACTCGAAGGGACGTACTTGCCAGGCAAATACGCGATCGTCTCCAAATTCCCCAACATGGAGGCATTAAAAGGTTTTGCCGAAGGCGACGAGTATCTGAACCAGGTAAAGCCGTTGCGCGCCGGCACGGGCAACTATGAGGTGGCCGCCTACGAGGAAGCGGAAGCCAAGTAAGTTCCCCGTCAAGATGGATGACTTACATTGGGTGTTCGGTTACGGCTCACTCATCTGGAAACAGGATTTCCCGGTGATCGAAATCCGCCGCGCTTATATCCAGGGATGGGCGCGGCGCTTTTGGCAAGGATCCCACGATCACCGCGGTCTGCCAACGGATCCGGGTCGGGTACTGACCTTGATCGAAAGCCCGGGTGAGATTTGCTGGGGCCGTGCACTTCTGGTGCGGAGCGATGTGTTCGAGCATCTGGATTACCGGGAAAAAAACGGTTACGAACGATGTAATTTGCCGATTCATTTTGAAGACGGTGAGGCAAACGGCGTTACCTATATCGCGCCCGGAAACAATGCGGCGTTTCTGGGGGCGGCTTCTAACGAAAATATTGTTGCTCAAATTCGGCGCTCAAAGGGTCCCAGCGGCACAAATACCGATTACGTGCTAGAACTGGCCCAGGCATTGCGGAACCTGAATATCGAGGATACCCACGTGTTCGAAATCGAAGGCCGGCTAAAGGATGATTAGCGATCTCATTGATAGCACCGTTGCCAAAGCGGTCGTTTTTACCCCCGCGCTTGGAACCGTTGTTCTGGTCGTAACAAGCCTCGCGCTCATCAACTGGGCCCTTAAGCGGCGCTGGCAAGACAATCCCGACACACAGTTCCGGTTTCAGCTCATCATGCTGACGTTAACTTTCGCCGGCATACTAGCCGTGATCCTCGCGTTGCCCGTGAACGATGACACGCGCGGGCAGTTGCTTAGTCTAATCGGCATTCTGCTCAGCGCGGCAATTGCGCTGTCTTCTACGACGTTTATCGGCAACATCATGGCCGGCATCATGCTGAAGGTTGTGAAGAGCGCCCGGCCTGGTGACTTCATTACGGTGGCCGAACTTACCGGACGCATCACGGAGATGGATTTGTTGCATACGGAGATACAAACGGAGTTCCGGGACCTCGTCACTGTGCCAAATCTGTTTATCGTAACGCAGCCGATGCAAGTCGTGCGCGCATCCGGCACCATCATCTCCGCGGAAGTCTCCTTGGGCTATGATATTTCCCACGTCGAAATCTCGAAAATTCTTCGTGACGCGACGGCGGATGCCGGCCTGAAAGAGGGTTTCGTGCATGTGCGGCAGCTCGGCGATTTCTCCGTAACTTATCGTGCCGCCGGGCTTCTCGAGGATGTCAAGAGCCTTATCTCGGCGCGGTCCAGATTACGGGAAGCCATGCTGGATGCGCTCCACTCGGCGGGCATAGAAATCGTATCGCCAAACTTCATGAACACGCGTTCCCTCGGTGATCGCGGGCCTGTTATTCCCAAACCGGCCAAAACCAAAAAGGGAACGGATTCCCAGGTCGAAGATGTAGCTTTCGACAAGGCCGAAGAGGCTGCCACCGTAGAGGAGATACGCAAGGCCATCGAACTTATCGACGCCGATTTGGCTAAGATCGCTGAAACACCGGGCGATACCGCCCTCGGTTCAAAAGACGAGCTCAACACACGGAAACTACGCCTGACCGAGCAGCTCAAATCCGCCGAAGAACAACGCAAGGCAGCAGACGAGAGCACATAGCATCGCCGCCGACCAACGCTGCTCTCAGCGAGTTAACGCGGTAGCCAACTCCTTCGCGCAGCCCGACTAGGCTGTGGACGCGCGCATCCTCGCCGAGCGACGGCTATTCCGCCTCACTAACCAATAGGTCAACGCGCCCACCGCCACGCCTCCCAACACATCGCTTAGATGGTGACCGCCCTGTATCGGGAGGCTCAACAACGCTCCCAGGTTCAGGAGGAAGATCACCCAACCCTTCACACCCGTATCCCACACGACGAGAATAACCAGGGTGACCAAACAGGCGTGGTACGAAGGAAACGCTATCAGTGCAAACGGCCGGAGCAGGGATATCTCCACTCCAGCTTCTTCGCGAAGCTGGAAAAACGTGAGTTTGTAGGTGCTATCAAAGACGACCCTGTACCCCATATAGAAGTCGTCGTCGGTCGGAAAATAACCAGCACCACCGACACTCGGCGCTATTCCGGAAATTATGACGCACAATACGCCAC
>JAHEKG010000300.1 GCA_024638475.1 Rhodospirillales bacterium
CGATAGTGTCCGGCGGAGCCTCTCGTCCAGCCACGAGCAACAGATTGCCGCGCTTTGCGCTGCTTCGGCCCATGTCCGCAAGACCCTACTCGCGGACAGCGAACCCGCCGTGCAGCTCAGTATGCTCGATGCCCTGGAAGGGTTGGAAACGGAAGTCCGTCTCGGCTTCACGGCCTGGTTTTCGGCTGGCAACCGCTCGCGGGCGGAATTGCTGCGGACCACGACGGCGATGCTCGATTGCCTGTTCGGCGCCGGCTTGCTGTCAGCAGGGGAACAGGCGGCGGTGACCCGAGCGCTCCGCTTCGACGATCGCAACGGCGACGTCCCATTGTCAGGCTATGCCGCCGCCATCTCACAACTAAAGCGAATACCGGGGTGGGCAGCCGGTTCGGTGCGTTACACATTTGCCGAGGCCTTGCTGCGCTACAGCGCACTCGAACCCCGCGCGGCTCGCTTTAGCGATGATTTACTGCGCGGCTCGCCCCTATGGATGTTTGGCGACATCCTGAGGATCTTGAATAAGGACCTGAGTGACCTGACCGGTAGCGAAGTTGAGATCGCCGGTCACAAGGTGAGCACCGCCATTGCGTTGAATCCGGGGCTAGCGATTGGCCGACTGCGCATTTTCGAAACCTTGGACAGCGCCGAAGCCGCGACCTTGGCACCCACAGAGGTCGTTGTGTTGCCGGAGACGATCGCCGAACTTAGTCCGGTTAGCGGAATTCTTACGCTGGGGGAAGGTAACGCCCTCTCCCACGTGCAGTTATTGGCGCGCAACTTCGGTATTCCCAATGTTGCCGTGGACCTCAGTACGATCGACCTCATCAGGCCGCTGGAGGGGCGGGAGGTCGTGCTATTGGTGAACCCGGCAGGTGACGTCATTCTTCGCTCCGCTCGAGAGAGTGCAACGGTCTTGGACCTGGTCAGGCCGGCACAAGCCGACGCGTCCCAAGATCGGATTACCGTGCCTACGCCGAATCTCGAGGTCACACGAATTCTGCATCTGCAGGAAATTAGTCGGGCATTGTCGGGCAAAGTCATCGGCCCGAAGGCAGCGAACCTTGGCGAACTCAATCGCTTGTTCCCGGGGCGGGTCGCGCCGGCCCTGGCGATTCCCTTCGGGATTTACGCCGAGCATCTAGAGCGCAGTGGTTTGATGGTGCGGTTAAAGGCCGTCTACGCGGCTCACGATCGCGGCACCGTCAACAAGACTCAACTCGATACCGAGTTGGCAGAGATTCGGGCCGGAATAGCCAGCCTTGAACTCTCGGGCCCGACCCGGACGGCACTCGCCGACGCAATGCGTAGGGAATTCGGCGCGGCCGAGGGCCATGGTGTATTTGTACGGTCCGATACCAATGTGGAGGACCTCCCCCAGTTCACCGGGGCGGGACTATCGGAAACGGTACCGAATGTGGTCGGTTTTAACACCCTCCTAAAAACGATCCCGCGGGTGTGGGCCTCTGTGCTCAGCCCACGTGCTTTGGCATGGCGATCGAGTCTGCTAACCAACCCGGAGCAGATTTTTGCCTCGGTGTTGATCATGAGCAGCGTGCCATCGAACAAATCCGGAGTATTGGTGACTGCAAATCTCGTTGAGGCGAACCAGTCCGGCCTAACGGTTTCAACCGCGCTCGGCGTCGGTGGCGCAGTGGCCGGAGAAGCCGCGGAGAGTGTGGTCATTAGACCGGACGCAACAACCTTGCTGGTTTCCGAGGCCAAGACACCCTACCAGCGACAACTTGCTGCGGCGGGGGGTGTCGAATGGCTGCCGGCAGCGTCCGGACCGGTCTTGAATAGGGAAGAAATCCGCCAGCTGATCGCGTTGGCCGCGGAGGTCAACAAGAAATACGAGCCCGTCTACGACGAAGCGGGTCGCCAACGACCTTGGGACATTGAATTCGGTTTCGTCGACGGCCAACTCACGCTATTTCAGATTCGGCCATTAGTGCAGCGCAAGACCGAGCGAGCCGATAGAGCCTTCGAGTTGTTGCGCCCAGCACCAACAACCCGGCAAACCCAACGCGTATCGGTGGACCTCACGGCTGCCGTGGGAGGAACCTAAGTATGACCAAGATGCCCGCGATCGCCTGGGTATACGTTGCTTTGAGCGTGCTTGCCGGCCATGCGGTGGCATACCCCCTAGACGGTGAAGAAGAATCCGGCATTCGCCGACTGGAAGGCTACCGTTTGGCGCAGGAGGCTCCGACGGGGGCAAAACTGTCTCCCGGTGCCCTATGGAAATCCGAACGAATATCGCTTCACCTCCTCCGCTACGACGGTCCGGACTTCGATGCCTTGCCCCAGGATCCGGCTCTCGCGGCAGCCTTGACCGGAATGCTGCGCCAGCGGGACTCAAGCTACAGCATGGTGCTCGCAGACTTTTCCGATCCCGACAACATTCGCTGGGCAGGGCTGCGTCCGGATCTAAAACAAAACCCCGGCAGTGTCGGCAAACTCATGTGTATGGCGGCATTATTTCACGCGCTCGCCGAGGCGTTTCCCGATCCCGACGACCGCGCTCGTGTTCTTCGCACCGCGGTATCCCGAGCGGGCGATTGGGTCAATAACGAGATTCATCAAGTTCCGAAATGGGATCCCGACGCGCGTCGCAATCGATTTTCGGTCTTGAACGAGAACGATGAATTTCGGCTAAGCGAATGGATCGACCACGCTATTTCCGCATCGGCTAACGGCGCGGGAACTATCGTCTGGCGCGAGGCCATGCTGCTGAAACGCTTCGGCAAACAATACCCGCTCGACGCAAGCACGCGGCAAGAGTTTTTCACCCAAACCCCGAAGGCGGAGCTATCCGCACTAGCGCAAGCAGTTATTACGGAGCCGCTCGTGGACGCTGGAATCGATACTTCAAACCTCCAGCAAGGCTCTTTTTTCACCGGAAACTCGAAACGCAAAGTACCGGGAACGATATCGTTTGCAACGCCAAGGGAGTTGACGCGGTTTCTGTTCCGCATCGAGCAGGGAAAGCTAGTGGATGAATGGTCGAGCCTGCAGATGAAAAAATACATGTACATTACGAAGCGGCGTTACCGCTACGGCTACGCGCCGGAGCTGGCAAACGCCGCCATTTTCTTCAAAAGCGGTTCGCTGTATTCCTGCCGGGCAGAAGAGGACTTCAGGTGCGGAAAGTATATGGGCAATGTACGTAACCTGATGAACTCTGTGGCAACCATAGAGGGGCCCGAAGAATCCGACCCACGCTACGCCGTAGCGTTGATGTCCAATGTGCTGCGCGTCAACTCGGCTTGGGACCACTCGAGGATCGCCGCCGCAACTCATTTGGCAATCCGCACGGGGCGGCCTCAAAGCTTGAAAGAAACGGCATCCGACAAGGAAATAACCGACGCGGGGAAAAGCGACTAGCCGACAAACCGTCGTCTACTCGGGTTCGATCACCCGCACCGGGAAAGGCTCCGTCACACTGCCCGTGTAGAGGCTCAAATGCGGGAATGGAATCTCGATGCCGGCGTCGTCGAACGCGCGCTTGATTTCTTCGGGCATCGTGTTGCGCAGCGCCAAGAAGTTTTCGCGTTTGGCCCAAACCGAAAATTGCAGATTTAACGCCGAGTCGCCAAACTCCTGGAAAATGATCAGCGGCCTAGGTTGATCGAGGCACAGCGGATAACGATCGGCCACTTCCATCAAAAGTTTCCTAACCCGAGCAATATCCTCCTTATAGGCCACACCAACCTGCAGATCCAGCCTGCGGATTTGAAAGCGGGTGAGGTTAGTTATCTCGCTCTTGATCAGGCTTTCGTTGGGTACCCGCACGAAAAGGTTGTCGAAGGTTCTAAGCTTGACGGATAACAAGTCGATCGACAGCACTTCGCCGGTTGTGGTGCCGATTCTGATCACGTCGCCCACGACGAAGGGCCGCTCCGCCACCAGGAAGATCCCACTGACCAGATTCGACGCCGATGTCTGTGATGCGAAGCCCAACGCCACCGACAAAACGCCCGCGGCACCCAGCAACACGCCCAGGTTGAACCCCAGCTCTCGCAACGCCGCCATGGCGATAATCGTACTTAGCCCATAGAAGACTACTCGGCGCAGCGTAACGGCCCCATGCTCACCCATGGCCGCACGCACCATGCGGTAAAGCGCCCCGCTCAATAGGCGGACGAGTGGGAGGCCAATGAGGAGAATGAGCCCGGCCCGAATCCAGACGACGACGCTGTCGTTACCGATGGTGTCAAA
>JAHEKG010000301.1 GCA_024638475.1 Rhodospirillales bacterium
TTTTACCAGGTAGTCCTGGACGACCTTCGATCCTGGCGCCAGCGAGGTTTTCACCCAGGGCTTGACGTGCAAACCGCGCTGTTGCGCATTGCGCGCCAGTAGGCCGGCACCGACCATCACCGCCGGGTTCGACGTGTTGGTACAGCTGGTGATGGCCGCAATGAGAACGGCGCCATCCGTCATTTCGAAGCTTTTTCCGTCCATGTTGACCTTGGCCGTCGGCGCATCGCCGCCGCGATTCGCCGTCATCTTGGCTAAGTGCTCGCGATAGCTCTGTTTCGCTGTACGCAAAGGAATTCGGTCCTGGGGCCGTTTCGGCCCGGCCAAGCTCGGCACGACGCTGCTCATGTCGAGCTCGACCACTTGGCTGTAACGGGCGGCGGGTTGTCCCGCTTCGCGCCACATACCTTGGGTTTTGGCGTAGGCCTCGACGAGCTGTATCTGTTCCGGCGTGCGCCCCGATAGTTCCAAATAGCGCAAGGTTTCGGCGTCGATGGGGAACATGGCGCAGGTGCTGCCGAATTCCGGAGACATGTTCCCCAGCGTGGCACGATCGGCGAGTGGCAGGTGGTCGAGCCCATCCCCAAAAAACTCGACGAACTTACCGACAACGCCGGTATCGCGAAGAATCTCCGTCACCGTGAGCACCAAGTCCGTGGCGGTCGTGCCTTCGGGTAGGGTGCCGACCAACTTGAAGCCCACGACTTGCGGTATCAGCATCGTAATGGCCTGGCCCAGCATGGCGGCTTCCGCTTCGATGCCGCCCACGCCCCAGCCCAGTACGCCCAGGCCGTTGATCATCGTCGTGTGTGAGTCCGTGCCGACCAGCGTGTCGGGATAGGCGCGGCGGGCGCCTTTGCTTGCGTCGTCAAACACGACGCGGGCCAAATGCTCCAAGTTGACCTGATGGACGATGCCCGTATTAGGCGGCACGACGCGAAAATTCTGAAAAGCGTTTTGGCCCCAACGCAAGAAAGAATAACGTTCTTGATTGCGCTGAAACTCGATCGCGTTGTTGAGCGCGAGCGAATTCGCCGCGCCGTAGTTGTCCACCTGGACCGAGTGGTCGATGACCAGCTCGGCGGGTGACAGGGGATTAATGGCACTGGCGGCACCGCCCAGTTTGACCACCGCGTCGCGCATGGCAGCCAGGTCGACGACGGCGGGGACTCCGGTGAAGTCTTGCAAGATGACCCGGGCGGGCGTGAAAGCGATTTCCTGTGAGGGGTCGGCGGTCGGATTCCAGTTCGCCAGCGCTTCGATATCGTCCCGCGTCACGTCCAGGCCATCCTCATGCCGCAACAGGTTTTCCAGCAACACTTTCAGCGAGAAGGGCAGGCTGTCGACGTCTCCCTGGGTAACTGCGTCCAGGCGAAAAATCTCATAGGTCGTACCAGCCACGTTCAGATCGGCACGGGCGCCAAAAGTGTTCGTCATGAAAAGGCCTCTAAGGTCATCGTTGGAGTTGAAAAAAAAACGGCTCCATACGCGGTAGTGCGGCGTTGGAGGGGCGCCGATTATAGCAGCCGCGCTAAGGCGCCGCCGCTAGACTTGGTTGGATCGCGACGGGGTTGGCCCCCGTGTCCGTCGCGGTTGCGATGTCCGCCCCACCGAGGCAAACGTCGCCCTGGTAAAAGACGATGGCCTGGCCGGGCGTAATGGCGCGCTGCGGCCGTTCGAAGGCCACGCCGACCATGTCATCGGCGCGCGCCGATACGGTACAGGCCTGTACTTGCTGACGGTGGCGGATGCGGGCCTCCAGCCTGACACCGGTTGTCAACTTTGCCGGCGGCCCATTGATCCAGGCCATGTCGCGGGCCAGCAACCCAGGGGCGAACAGGGCCGGGTGTTGCGCACCTTGCACGACCACAAGCGTATTGTCATGCACTTGCTTGGCGGCCACGTACCACGGTTCGCCACTGCCGTTGGCGTCACCGCCCAGGCCCAATCCATGGCGCTGGCCGATGGTATAAAAGGGCAGGCCTTTGTGCTCGCCTAGCACACGGCCGTCATCAGCCAACATCGGCCCCGGCTTACCCTCGACGTAGCGACCGAGGAACGCATCAAAGGGTCGCTCGCCGATGAAACAAATGCCCGTGCTGTCGCGCTTCGCCGCGACCGGTAGGCCCATATCCCGCGCTGCCGCCCGCACTTGTGCCTTGGTGAGTTCGCCCACCGGGAACAATACGCGGTCGAGTTGCTCACTGCTTACTCGATGCAGAAAGTAGGTCTGGTCCTTGTTGTCGTCCACGCCCTTCAGCAGCTGAATCGGGTCGGTCCGCCGCAGACGCGCATAATGCCCCGTTGCGATCCAGTCGACGCCCAGGCGCCTGGCGTGTTCGCGAAACACGCCGAACTTGATTTCCCGGTTGCACAAGATATCGGGGTTCGGGGTCCGGCCCGCCACGATTTCACGCAAGAAATGCGTGAATACCTTCTGCTGGTAGTCACGGCTGAAATTGACTCGATGCAAAGGAATTTCTAGTTGTTGACAGATCTTGCGCGCATCTTGGAAATCCTCGGCTGCGTTGCAGTAGCCGTCGTCGTCTTCCCAGTTGGTCATGTGCAGCGCCTGGACCCGATGGCCAGCCTGTTTGAGACGCAGCGCCGCGACCGCGGAATCTACGCCGCCCGAGAGCGCGACCATGATGTCGAGGGTTTGTACCATCGGCATATTGTAATGCGGTTGTCACCGCGGGCGGGGAACTAGCCGGTGGCGGTTACCGCTGTCGTGGGCAGGCCCTGGAGCCCGGCCCCCGCATTGGACAGATCCCAATGGGTGATGGTGTTCAGGGGGTAGCGCGTGCCCACCAGGTAGTCTTCGATGCAACGTAAGACCATCGGGCTTCGCAACGGCGTCGGTTGGCTGAGGAGGGCACTGCGATCTAACCAGCGTCGCCCAATGATGCCTTGGTCCAACGGGCGGCCCGGGTCTGGTTCGCCCACTTGGCCGGTGAAGGCGAAACGCACAAACGTAGTCCCGTCGGCGGGGGACCGCCAGACGTAGGTACCGAGGAGGAAATCCGGCTCGAAATGGCAGGCCGATTCCTCGAGAGTTTCGCGCACTGCGGCTTCGATCAGCGTTTCCCCAGGCTCCACGTGCCCGGCGGGTTGATTGAGCACTACCCGACCCGCGGAGCGTTCTTCGATGAGGAGAAAAGCACCGGCCTGTTCCGCGACTGCGGCGACCGTGACGTCAATCTGCTCGGGCATGATGCCGGAATTATACCCCGGCATCATAGATGCTGCTGTCTGAACTCTGGGCCGGGATCGCTGGCGGTCCAGATTTCCTCGAAGATATCCAGATATTTACGAGCGACGGCGGGTTCATAGGTATCGGCCATCCCATGCCACCGATTGGCGTCGGTTCGGTACACCAAGGCCGTGGCGTCGGCAATGCAGAAGGCCTCGGGGTGGTTTCGATACTCTTCTTTGGCGTTACGAAACTCGATATAGCTGTTCAGGCGGCGGCCGATGCTGACGAACTCGTTGCCGTTCTTCAGGGCTCTACTCGGGTCGATAATGAGGACCCGGATGCGGGCAAAGCTGCGCGCCAACAGGAATCGTTTGACTGTCTCGAGGAAGTCATCGTGGGCATAGATATCGGGTTCCAAGTCGTGGGTCATGATGGCGATGGTGCGGGTGGCGAGCGAGGCGACTTCGACCACGGCCGCGCGGACCTCATCCTTGGTGGACATGACTTGACGCGTATTTTTTACCCTAGCTGGCTGCATTTAGGTGTTGGTCTTTTCTCGGGTTTCGGGGTGTTACGCCTCCGCGCCAGGTACTTTACGCAAGGCGCCGCTCGAGCGCGTGCCAACTCGGTCACGTTTTGGGGGGAACGCCCCGGTAATTCAGCGCTTGCCAGCGTTAGGGGAACCCCCTAATCGGGATCAAATATCGCGAGCGAGCCGGGCCGCGAGGCCCGTGTAGTCCTCCGGGCGCAAGCTCTTGAGGCGCTGGCGAGCCTCCTCGGGGACGGGCAGATCGTCGATGAATGCCCTGAAGCCGTCCGCATCCAGCCGACGCCCCCGGGTGAGGTCCTTGAGTTGCTCGTAGGCATCCTCGATGCCGTAGCGGCGCATGACGGTCTGCACGGCCTCGCCCAGGACTTCCCAGTTGTCGTCCAGATCTGCTTGCATCCGCTCCGGCACCGCGTCGAGCTTTTCGAGGCCTCGCAAGCAAGATTGATAGGCGAGGTAACTGTG
>JAHEKG010000302.1 GCA_024638475.1 Rhodospirillales bacterium
GACGCCGCCAAGCTTCTCAAGGCGCGCAAGCAACGCTACGGGCGCCTATTGACCGAAGAGATGGGCAAGACACTCACCGCAGCCGTTGCCGAAGTGGAAAAGTGCGCATGGGTCTGTAGCTACTATGCCGACCATGCAGCCGCACAGCTCGCCGATCGGCCCATCAAGACCGACGCCGGGCGCGCCTATGCCAGCTATCTACCCATTGGGCCAGTGTTAGCGGTCATGCCTTGGAATTTTCCGTTTTGGCAGGTCTTCAGATTCGCGGCCCCGGCGCTCATGGCCGGTAATACCGGGTTGCTAAAACACGCCTCCAACGTACCCGGCTCGGCGCTTGCCATTGCCGAGATTTTTGCCGACGCGGGCTTCCCCGCCGACTGTTTCCAAACCCTGCTCATCGGCGCCGACCAGGTGGAGCGGGTGATCGCCGACCCGCGCGTTCGTGCGGTCACGCTGACAGGCTCGGAAGGTGCCGGGATTGCCGTAGCGGCCGCGGCAGGCAAACACATCAAGAAGACCGTACTTGAACTTGGCGGCAGCGATCCCTTTATTGTCATGCCGTCGGCGGACTTCGATAAAGCGGTGGCCACCGCGGTAACCGCGCGTACCCTCAACAACGGCCAGTCCTGCATCGCCGCAAAGCGGTTCATCGTGCATCGCGCGATTTATCCCCGCTTTCGTGACGCCTTTGTCGCGGCATTCGAAGCGCTCAAGGTCGGCGACCCGATGCTGGAGTCGACCGACATCGGGCCGCTGGCGACCGCCGCCGGTAGAAACGACCTGACTGCGCAGGTGGCCGAGACGGTTGCGGCGGGGGCGCGCCGACTCTGTGGCGCCGAGCCGGTCGAAGGCGAGGGCTATTTTTTCACGCCCGGCATACTCGAGGAAGTGCCCGAACGATCAATCGGATTCCGGGAGGAATTGTTCGGCCCGGTGGCGCTATTGTTTGCCGTGGATGACCTCGACGGGGCCATTGCATTGGCAAACTCCTCGCGCTTCGGCCTGGGCTCGGCGATTTTTACCGACGACGAGCAAGAGATTAGCCAGGCCGTGCGCGAGCTCGACAGCGGCAGCACCTTCGTCAACGCGATGGTTGCCTCGGACCCGCGGTTGCCGTTCGGCGGCGTCAAGGCCTCGGGCTACGGCCGCGAGCTGTCGGAGGATGGCATACGCGAATTCACGAACATCAAGACCGTGTCCATTGCGGCGTAGGCGACCGCCGCCGGAACCACGGCTGCCGATGCCAATCACCAGTGCGTCAAGCCCAGTCCGCGAGCACGAGCTTGCCAATCGTGTTGCCTTGTTCTATGAGCCCATGCACTTTGCGCAGGTTGGCCGCGTTAATGGGGCGGATCACTTCGCTTAATGTCGTCGCTAACTGACCGCGGTCGACGAGATCAGCGACCGCGTTCAGCAACCGCTGCTGTTCGATCATATCGGCTGTTTGGAACATCGATCGGGTGAACATGAATTCCCAGCTAAAAATGACACTCTTGCTCTTTAGCAAATTCAGGTTGACGGGCTCTTCGGTGTCGACGATGGAGCAAATGCGGCCTTGGGGTGCGATCGCATTGGCCATGGCCGGCCAATGGGCTGCCGTACTGTTGAGACAAAGGATGTAGTCCACGCTGTCGATGCCGGCCGCGGCAAGCTCCTCGTCAATGGGGTTGCGATGATTGATGACGGCATCGGCGCCGCGGGCCTTCACCCAATCGCTGGATGCCTGGCGCGAGGCGGTGCCAATGACGTGTAGTTTCGCCAACTGTTTCGCGAGTTGGATGGCAATCGAAGCGACGCCGCCCGCGCCGCCGATTATCAGGATCGATTGGCCTTCGTTTTTGCCGGTCTTGGAGATTGCCAGCCGATCGAACAGCGCCTCCCAGGCCGTAATCGCGGTTAGCGGTAACGCGGCGGCCTCCGCATAGTCGAGGGTCTCAGGCATTCGCCCGACGATGCGTTCGTCGACCAACTGATACTCGCTGTTGCTGCCCGCTCGCGTGAGGTCGCCTGCGTAATACACCTGGTCACCCACGGCGAAATGCTCAACGTCGCCACCTACTGCAATCACTTCGCCGGCGCCGTCCCAGCCGAGAATCTTGGGCGCCGATTCGACAGTATCTTTCGGTGCCCTTACCTTGGTATCCACCGGATTGACGGAAACGGCCTTGACGGCGATGAGCAAGTCGCGGCCCGCCGGTGTCGGTTGGTCCAGTTCCACGTCGACGAGAGATTCCTCGTCTTCAATCGCTAGATACTTATAAAGGCCGATGGCTTTCACAACTCGTCTCCGAATACGCTGCGCGGTTGGGGAGGATAACCTAGAAGGCTAATCCCGACCCCCCTTACGGGCAAGTTTCTTTAACAGCGCCCGGTCCGCGTGTTACTCGGCCCGCTCGCTACGGTCCTTGATGAAGGTGAGACTATCCTTGAGGGTCGCGGCGGTGAAATCGAGTGGTGGTGCCAGAGCCGCCACCACTTTCATGTGCCCAACGCCGTCGTAGAGTTTTAGCGTGACATCCACGCCATGTTCCGACAGTCGACCGGCTAGGCTCTCGCTGTTGGCGGGCTTGACGACGTCATCGCCCGTGCCATGGATCAGCAGCGTCGGTGGCGTGTTGTTTGTAACAAAGGTAATGGGCTGACTGGTCTCGCGATTGTTTTCAGGGAATACGTCGAGCAGATACCCCGACTCGATCGGCAGGAAATCGTAGGGCCCGGAAAGGCCGATAAGACCTCGGAGTTGCCCCGCATCGATGCCGCGCTGGGCGAGGAAGCGCTTGTCGGTTGCCAACAGGGCGGCGATGTGGGCCCCTGCGGAATGGCCCATGAGGAATAGTTGGTCCGTATCCGCGCCGTAGTTAACCGCATTTTCCACCACCCACGCCATTGCCTCGGCACCGTCCTCGACAAACGCGGGAAACACCACTTCAGGAAACAGACGGTAGTCCGGAATAATGACGACGTAACCGGCCTTCGTCAGGGAGGAGGCGACGAACTCGTAGTTCTCCTTCTTACCATCTCGCCAGCCGCCGCCGTAAAAGAAGACGACCACCGGGGACGGACCGGCCGCGGTCCGCGGTGAATAAACGTCAAGGCTCTGACGGGCATGGGTGCCGTAGGCGAGCCCGGATGTCAGTTGATAGTAGCGCGACGGGCTGAGCCCGTTGATGAGCCGAATGGGACTGCATCCCGTGATCGCTACGCCGAGCAGGCAAACGACGATGTACTTGTAGACGCAAGTTCGGACGGATGACATGGTGGGTGCGTCCCGCTATCCTTGTACGGCCGGCGGCTTCGGGATCAGCACCGGCGTCCGGCGCTTATAGGCTTCGTAATCGTCTCGGCCACCCCAACGCTCGTCGGCCTTTTTTTCCAGCAGCGGGATGCCGCTCACCTTCGTCAGTAACAAGGTCACGAACACCGGCGAGATCAGCGTGACCCATTGCCAGCCGTGCAGCACCGGCACGGCAATGATCGCCATGCCCGTCCACAGCACGATCTCGCCGAAATAGTTGGGGTGGCGGGACCAGGCCCACAGGCCGACGTCGATGAATTTGCCCGCGTTGTTCGGGTCGTTCTTGAACTTCGACTTCTGCCGGTCCGCGACGATCTCAATGAGCATGCCCGCCGACCAAACTGCGATGCCGACGATGCCGACGATGCCCAGCGGTTCGCGTGCGCCGCCCGTGATGACAGCGAGGGCGGCCGCTGCCGTCAATAACACCCACAGGCCCTGCAGCGTCCACGCCATCAAGAAACGCAGCGGCCGATTCTTGATGGCATCGAAGCGGTTGTCGCCGCCGGCTTTCGAGATGCGCATGAATAGAAATGTGGCGAGCCGCAGTGACCAGATCAACACCATGCCCGCCACCAGCGTCGCCCGCAGATCCAGTTCAGCGGACAGCAGCACGGCCACGACGGTTACGCTGATATAAGTGATACCGCCGACGAGATCGTAATAGTGTTCAGTCTGCGCCAGCGCGGAGGGTATGAACACGAGCCAGTTAATGGCGAACGCCAGGACACCGCAGAGGGCGAAGACGGGGATAGCACCGACGCGGTCGCCGCCATCGCTGCCTGCCCAGGCTACGGCGGCGCCTATCGCCACGGCGATGGCGATTGTGGTGATGATTTGGGTGTTGCTTTGGTCAGCCATGTTGGCTCCTGCGGATCGCGTTTGCGATTTCCAACC
>JAHEKG010000039.1 GCA_024638475.1 Rhodospirillales bacterium
AGAAGCCGAGAGCATGAACTGGTCGGTGCTGTCGTTTTCCATGGCGGGGGAAACGGAGCACTACGGGCACATTGCGGCCTTTAGCTATGACATGGCACCGGCCATCCGCGATATCACCGCCCCGACCCTACTGATCTCGCATACCGCCGATACATTGCACCCTGCCGCGGGGCGCATTCGGCAAATGCGCCCCGACTTTGACTACCGTGAGTTTGAGGGTGGGAACTCCCACATTATTTACGACGCACCGGAGCCATGGGCGGAAGTGGTCATTGAATTCGTCAAGGCTCAAGCCGCCAATGCCGGGGGCTAAGCCGGCGCCACCTGTTTACGTTCGCCGGAGTTCCCTTTAGGCCGCCTCTCTCGCAGATAACCAGGTCCTCAAGCTATCGGCACCGCCGATGCGTTGGCCGTTAATAAAGACCTGCGGATAAGCCGTTGCCGCAGCGATTGCCCTGAGTGATCGGTCGGAGAAGTCCGCGCCTAAGACGAGTTCTTCAAAATCGATCCCGGCGTCCCGCAGGCGCCCCTTGGCTTCGGCGCAAAAAGGACAGCCGTCGCGAGTCAATATCGCCACATCGAGGGGTTTAGGGGCCTGCGGCGCAAGATAGTTGAGCATCGTGTCGGCGTCCGAGACGTGAAACGGATCCCCCGGCTCGTCCGGCTCGACAAACATCTTTTCGACGACGCCATCGCGGACCAGCATGGAGTAGCGCCATGAGCGTGCGCCGAAGCCCAGGTCTTCCTTGCCCACGAGCATGCCCATGCCGCGGGTAAAGTCACCGTTGCCATCGGGTAGGAAGGTGACATTGCGGGTTTTCTGACTGAGCTTCCACTCGTTCATTACAAACGCATCATTCACGGAGACGCAGATAATTTCGTCCACGCCGTGGGTCTTGAACGTGCTCGCCAGTTGATCGTAACGCGGTACGTGGGATGACGAGCAGGTCGGCGTGAAAGCGCCGGGTAGAGAAAAAACAATAACGGTTCTCCCGGAAAAAATATCCGAACTGCTCGTCTTTACCCATTCATGACCTACTCGAGTCTTAAACATAGTGTCGGGGACGCGCTGTCCTTCGCGATTTTGAAGCATTACGTACTCCTTGGTTGAATAAAACGCGGTGATTAGGGGTTATTGGTCTAGCATGCTGCGCAGCATCCATGCGTTCTTTTCGTGGATGTGCATGCGCTGCGTCAGTAAATCGGCAGTGGGCTCGTCATTGGCCGCGTCGGCGGCAGGGAAGGCGGCCCGCGCGGTGCGAACGACGGTCTCTTGGCCCAGCACCATTTGGCGAATCATTTCCTCGGCGCTCTCGCCACCCACAGCTTCGTCGACCGCCGCCAATTCGGCGAATTCGCGATAGGAGCCTGGAGCGGCGATTCCGAGTGCGCGAATGCGCTCTGCGATCTCGTCGACGGCGGCGGCCAGTTCCGTATACTGACCCTCGAACATTGTGTGCAGGGTGTTGAACTGCGGGCCCGTCACATTCCAATGGTAGTTATGGGTCTTCAGATACAGCGTGTAGCTATCCGCGAGGAGCTTCGCGAGCCCCTCGGCGATTGCGGTTCGATTCTTGTCGTTGATACCGATGTTCAGTTCCACTGCCCGCTCTCCAAAGCCGATGTAAGGACGGGATAATGGGTGATTTCTTATCATAAAAAAAGTAGAATAAATAGAACATAATATTCGAGAAAATAGATATTAAGCTGCCCACCATCAAACAACTCAAGTACTTCGTGACTCTCGCCGATAAGCGGCATTTCGGCCGCGCCGCGGCGGCTTCATTCGTGTCCCAATCCGCCTTCAGCACCGCCATCAAGGAGCTCGAGAGCGTGCTTGAGACGCAACTTGTCGACCGCACCAATCGCCGCGTGACCATTACCGCAATCGGCCAGGATATTGCCGTGCAGGCGCGTCTTTGCCTGCGCGATTTAGAGGCGCTGGTACAAATCGCACAAGGTCAAGCCGAGCCGCTGGCCGGGGAATTGCGCCTCGGCGTAATACCGACCATCGCGCCGTTCTTGCTGCCCATCGCGCTGCCCAAATTGCGTCGCGAGTATCCCAAGCTACGGTTGTTGCTGACTGAAGACCAAACGGACCGGCTGTATGCAAAACTTCTGGAGGGCGATCTGGATGTGTTGTTGCTCGCGCTGCCTTATGAAATGCGCAACGTTGAGGTGCTACCGCTGTTCCGTGACCGCTTCTACTTGGCTTGCCGCGAGGATACCGAGCTCGTCAATCCGCATAATTATCGGTTTAATCGATTGGATGCCGAATCTGTCCTGTTGCTCGAGGACGGCCACTGCCTGCGCGATCACTCCATCGATGCCTGCAAGATACGCGACACCCAAAAGGTCAGCCGATTTGCGGCCAGCAGTCTGCTGACGCTGATTGAAATGGTGGATGCAGATCTCGGGATCACCTATCTACCCGAAATGGCGGTGGGCTCTACATTGCTGCGCAATACCAGGGTCGGTTTGCATCCCCTGGCTAAGCAAAGCTACCGCACCATCGGCCTTGCTTGGCGACAGGGGAGTGACCGAGCAGACGAATTTCGCATGTTAGGAGAGTTTCTTAACGTGAATCGTTAGCGGGTATACGTCCAGGTAGTATGTCTTGAGGCGATCCTGGATCGGCGACCGAGTTGCCCGGAACCCTAAGGGTTCCGGGCACAAGTACGACCGTCCGCAGCTGTGGTCGTTGCTACCATGTGAAGGTAGCGCGTACGCCAAAAACCGGTCTGGGGATCAGACCCGCCATCTGGTGGGCTTCTGGCAGATCAGAGGTATGGCGAGTTGTTAAGACCGGAGGAGGTGGAATGATATACGCTTACGAGGCGAACGAGGCGCGCAAAGCCGAGCGACTGCCGCTTACCGACAGCGAGCGCTAGGGTGCAGCAGCGCCGTTTCGGAAAACCGTTAGCCATCTAATAGCAAGGGAGTAGGCCATTGAACGTGCAGGCGTCCACGCTGCAGATAACGACGACACAGCGCGTCCACATGGGCAAGCGTGCGGAAGATGCGCTAGTCGAAGAGGCGGAACTACTGGGGGCTCAGCGCGTGTTCCTGCTGGTGAGCAGTTCGCTGCGTACCAATACCGATGAGATCGAGCGCATCGAGCGCGCGCTGGGCAAGCGCCTGGCCGCCGTGCATGACGGTATTCCCCCCCACGCCCCACGCACGTCGGTCCTGGCGGCGGCCGCCGTTGCCAGGTCCGTTGACGCAGATCTGATTGTGACGATCGGCGGCGGTTCCGTGACTGATGCCGGCAAGATCGTCGCACTGGCGTTGAAACACGACTTGCACACCCACGACGATCTCGATCCGTATCGGATCTACGTCGATGACAACGGCGATACGGTCAAACCGCAGTTCGAAGGTCCCGACGTTAGCGTTATCTGCTGTCCCACCACCCTGTCCGGAGGCGAGTTCAATCCGTTGTCCGGCGCAACGGACGAGAAGGTGGGGCACAAACAAGGCTACGAGCATCCCGACATGGCGCCGGTTAGTATCGTGTTGGATCCCGCGCTGACGCTGCACACGCCGGCTTGGCTGTGGACGTCGACCGGGGTGCGTTCCCTGGACCACGCGCTTGAAACGCTGGGGTCTCTCCAATCCAATCATTTCGCGGACGGCATTGCGCAGAGCGCGTGTCGCTTCCTCGTGCAATCGCTGCCCGCCGTAAAATCCAACCCCGCGGATTTGGATGCGAGGCTTCGCTGCCAGGTTGGCGCATGGCAATCGATGGTGCCCGTTGTCGGCGGCGTGCCCATGGGGGCAAGCCACGCGATTGGGCATATTCTCGGGGGCACCGCCGACGTGCCCCACGGTTACTGCTCGTGTGTCATGGCGCCGGCTGTCCTTGACTTCAATCGAGAGGTGAACGAGCACCGCCAGGCAATGATCAGCGAGTGTTTCGGAAAACCGGGGCAGGCCGCAGGCGCCCTGGTCGACGAATTCATCAGCGGCTTGGAAATGCCCCGTTCCCTACGAGAAGTGGGTGTCAAAGAAGATCAGCTCGACCACATCGCGGAATACACGATGCTGGATTTTTGGGCACGTACCAACCCGCGGCCTATAAATGAGCCGGCCGACGTCCGAAAGATTCTGGACATGGCATTCTAAGAACGCACGGCCGCACCCGAGATAATTTACATCTAGGACGGAGACTGTCAGGGCAGGTTGGGCCTTGAATCTCTCCTTTTCTCTGTACCGGCCGTTCGTCAGGCGTTAATTTCGCCAAAACGAACGACTCAAAATGCCCTGAAACCGCCATTGGGGCTAGATCGAAACGGTCCAACATATCGGTAGTTTCCACGATACCAAAACATTGAAGAGGGGATACTTTTAGGATGGTAGAAAAGCGGCAGGTGGTGGCAACAGCAATTTCGCCGGCGGTTAGCGCTGTGTGTTCATTTATTCAAAAGGAATAAAGGTTATGAACTTCTGCGATAATGACTTGCGAGGGGCCGATCGCGCCCCTGCCAGGCGCGACGCCCCGTGCAGCCTAGTTCAACGTACGTTCCGATATTTCTTTATAATCGTCGCTAGCTTTATGCTGGCCAGCTTAACTGCGGCACAAGAAGAGGTCGACACGGCGACACCGAACCCGCCGATCGAACTATCCGAAATTCCCGCTCGCGCCGCATTGGTCAGCACGTCCCTCAACGAATCCGCGGAATTGCTCAAACGCGCAGAGCTGCTTGAGGAAATCGAGAAGGATTTCAGCCAGCGCGAAATCCTCGTAGCTCGGAATCTTGTCGCACTACGAAATTCCGTTGCCGCCGCATCCTCCCGCGACGCCCTGGCAGAACTCGAACAGGAATGGCAGGAAGCGAATCGCAGCCTGAAAAGATGGGACGATGATCTGCGAGGAGTCGTGGATATCATCGAAAAAGAACTCACACGTCTCGACAGCAGCGCAGGGGTATGGACGAACACTATTGCTGATGCAGAAGCGGCGACGGTCGCGCCGGAACTACTGGACCTAGCACGCGCAACGGCTGGATCAATCGAGCAAATGCGACAGTCTCTTGGCGCTTTGCAGCGCCGGGCCTTTGCATTACAAGGAAAGGTGGGACGCACGCAGGCTTCGGTGCAAACGGCACTGGATCGGATCGCACGTGAAGAGACAAGCTTGCTGAATAACCTGCTGCGTCGAGAACGGCCGCCGCTGTGGAGCGATACCGTTCTTCAAAACTCTGCCCAAGCAATGACGTCGCGCGTTGGCACCGAGCTTTCCAAGTCTTGGGCAGTCATTGAGCGTATCGTGCGCGGCGAAATCGACCGTCTTGGGTTTCAGATAATCTTGCTGATCGTGATTGGTCTATTTTTAGGCCGAGCTCGCACACACGCTCGCCGGCTCGCTGAGTCAGACCCTCATACAACGACGGCGATGAAGGTATTCGAACGGCCTTTTTCGATCGCCGCGTTGATTACACTCATTCTGACCCCCCGGTTATATTTATCGACGCCGCCTGCGGTATTCGATGCAATGGGTCTGTTAATGTTGGTTCCGCTCCTGCGACTAGTAAGTCCGTTGCTGGAGGCCAAGCTGAGGCCCGCCCTTTATTTTCTGGCCGGGCTTTATTTGATTGACTGGTTACGTGATTTGTTGGAAGCGGCGCCGCTTGTAGCACGACTAATCTTCGTGATCGAAATGCTGGCCGCGACTGCGCTTGCAGTAATGTTGGTCCGCTCGAAAGCGCTGCATGGGGCCGACGGCAAGACGATTCAAACGGGAGTGCGTTTTGCGCTTGATGCGGCCCTCGGCCTCACAAGCCTCGCTGCCCTTGCAGCTATCGCAGGATTTGTCCGTCTCGGCGTTCTGCTTGGTACCGGCGTTTTGAACAGTGCCTATCTCGCCATATTGCTGCTTGCAGTGGCGCGCGCAGCTGAAGCACTTGTCGCGCTATTCATGCGCAGCCGGCTCTCAAAGCAGCTTCAATTTATTGCTCTGCGTCGAGCGGCTATCCGCAATATGAGCGCTCGTGTCATTCGAATAGCCAGTTTTGCTATATGGCTGTTCGTAACGCTGGATCTGTTCGCTTTACGTGATTCGGTAATTGATTTCGTCAAAACAATTTTCCTTACTGAGCTGACAGCCGGTGCACTCTCCATTTCGCTTACCGATTTTCTGGCTTTCGGTGCCACGATTGTTGCGGCCGTAATAATCGCACGCCTCATCATTGTTTTGTTGGAAGAAGATGTTTATCCACGATTGCAGCTAGGCCGCGGCGTGCCTTTTGCGATTTCCTCTGTGATCAAGTACGCGTTGATTACGGTTGGCTTCCTTCTGGCAGTCGGAGCCATGGGTATCGGTATGGACCGAATCACAATTCTACTCGGTGCATTCGGAGTGGGTCTCGGCTTCGGGCTGCAAACGATCATCAATAATTTCGTATCGGGCATGATTTTGGTCTTCGAAAGACCAGTGCAAGTTGGTGATTCTATCGAGGTGGGCGGTGTCAAAGGCAGAATAACCCGAATTGGAATTCGTTCGAGCACGATTCGGACATTCGATGGCGCGGATGTTACGGTGCCCAACGGCACGATGCTGTCGGATGCATTGACCAACTGGACTATGACTGATAAGCATCGACGCCTTGAGGTGGGGGTAGGCGTCGCGTATGGCACCGATCCGGATAGGGTTATTCAATTATTGCGGCAGGCCCTAGCGGAACAGGAAGATTTGTTGGAACAACCTGCGCCGATGATCCTGTTCACCGGTTTTGGCGACAGTAGCCTGGACTTCGTGGTGCGTGCGTGGGTCGAAGATAATGACATTTATGTGTCGACGCAAAGCGATTTGGCCCTAAAGGTGAATCGGATCCTGGCGGAGAACGGGATCGAAATTCCGTTCCCGCAACGGGATCTTCATCTGAAATCAGTCCCACAAGGAGACCATGCTCCGGAGCCGCTCACCTGATCTACTGCGTGGTGCCGGTACAGATGATCCAACAATTGAAATTCGACAGTGCAAACCGCAAATTGGATCGCCCGCCTGTTTTTGTTCTTCATACCAATCCCAGGGCACGGGTTCTTCATAAAATTCGTAGTCGTATGCTTCGAGAAGCTTGCCGATGCGGATGGCCTCGTTCGCCGAATACGAGCCGTAGAGGCAGTTATTTCGGTCTCTGAGCAGCTCCAGCGATTCGGTCTTCACCGGGGACGGAAACAATTCCCGCCTGAGCACAGGTTGTTGCAGGATTTCGTCGAGTAACGAATAGCCTCCGGTACCTAGAACGCCATAGCGTTGCAGCGTTTTCGAAGAGATGATCCAGCAACGAGTGTAACGCGTTGATTCCAAATGACTACCGACAGTGCTCTTGGTGGTGATTCATGCATCTCGTTATGCAAGTATAGTCTTGGTAAGATTAGCGTTTGCAACCAGAAACATTCGTTTAGGGGGATTGTCATGATGGTCCATCATAAAGCCACGGTCTTGGCCGTGGCTGTTTTCGCAGGGTTTATCGGTCAGCCGTTACCTTCGTTCGGTCAAGCCGTAGAGGAGGTCGTCGTGACGGCCCAACGGCGCGAGCAGAGTGTGCTCGACGTGCCGGTATCCCTGGAGGTGCTGACCGAAGAGGAGCTAGTCGGCCTGTCGGACGTTCGGGATCTCTACCAGGTGTCGCCGTCGCTTGTTTACGTGGGTGGCGTGGCCTCATCGACCCAGGCCCTGAACATACGTGGCGTCGGCGGCGGTGCGCATGTCAGCGCTTTCGAGCCCAGTGTGACCGTGGTGGTGGACCAGGTTTCCACCGGGCCCGGTGGTGCCGCGCTGGTGGATTTCTGGGATGTGGCGCGGATCGAGGTACTCAATGGTCCCCAGGGCACGTTGTTCGGCAAAAACGTTTCTGCCGGCATGCTCAATATCGTGACCAATGATCCCACCAGTGAATTCGAAATCAGTGGCGCGCTAAATTACGAGGCGGAATACGAAGAGTCCCGTATCGACGCCGTCATCAATGGTCCGATTACAGACAACCTGAACGCCCGCGTCGCGGCATACGGGGTGGATCAGGGCAAGGGGCTGCTCGACAACGTGGTCAGGGGCTCGGAGGACAACAAAAAGGGGCGCTATGGCGTTAGGCTAAAGACCGCCTACGAACAAGACTCCTTTGCGTTCAACATGGCGCTTTCCTTCGAAAGGCAGGACAACGAGTGCTGCTCTAGGGCAATCACGGTCATCGACCCGATGGTAGCGGGTGCATTGACCAACCTCTTTCTCGTGCCGGCCATCGGCGCGTCCGGAATCACCGTCGGCGAAGCCAATACGCAGACCATCAACGACTCGAATGCCTTCGAAGACACGGAGACCGTACACGCCGTGTGGGAGCTAGCTTGGGAACTCGACAGCGGGCATACCATCAAGTCGATTACCGGTTACCGCACCTGGGACCAGGCGGAGTGGAACGATGTTGATGCCTATCCGAACGATTTCATCCGCGGGGGGCTCACCCATGACATGACATTGTTCAGCGAGGAGATTCAGTTTTTGTCTCCAGACGATGGTCCGCTGCAGTATCTGCTCGGCTTTTACTACTACAACATGGATCTTGACGAGCAGACGATTCTTGAAGGTTGTATGACCGTCTGTACGATATTGTTCGGTAGCCCGACCCCGCTGTTTTTTAGATCCACATGGACCAGCAAGGTGGAGGTCGAAAATCTCGGGCTCTTCGGGGATGTCACCTACAAATTCAGCGACCAGTGGACCGGTTTCGTCGGCCTCCGGTTACTGCGCGAGGAGATCAAAGTTCGCGGCGATTTGGATGGTAACTTCCCCTTCTGGCCGGTGGGTGACTTTCCCGAACAGTCGGTGTCCAAAGATGATTCCGACTGGATGGGCAGAATCGGGCTGCAGTATTACCCGACTGACACGGCGATGCTCTATGGCTCCTATTCCCGCGGCTACAAGGGTGCGGGCATTAATAATTCGATTAATGGCCAGATTTGGACGGGCGACCCCCAGGAAGCCGTTCTAGACCCGGAAACGGTCGATAACTTCGAATTCGGCCTAAAGATGACGAGCCACGACAACCGGCTGGCCTGGACCGCGACGTTGTTCATTTCGGAGTTCAAAGGTTTTCAGGCATCCGCCTTCGACGGTAGCTCGGGCTTTATTCTGAGGAACGCCGGCGTCTTGACGAGCAACGGACTGGAGCTAGGCGTCGAGGGTAACCTTTGGGAAGGCGGTGGGCTGTCCGCCAATGTCGCCTACGTGGATGCCGAGTTCGACGAGTTTTTGGGCGCGCCATGTTCTAAGACGGCCATTGCGGCCGGCACGTGTGTTGACGCAACGGGCGGCCAGGATCTCTCGGGCCAGCAAGTTAACCGTAGCCCCAAATTGCGCTACACGATTGCGGGCCATCATGCTTTCAATATCGGGAATGCCGACGCGTACGTCCGGGTCGAATATATGTGGCGCGATGACAATATTCTCGACGGCGACCTGGATCCCAATACTTTTCAGGATGCCTATGGATTGTTGAACGCGCGCTTCGGCGTGGGAGTGACGGAGAATGTCGAAGTTGCCCTGTGGGGGCGTAATCTCACCGACGAGGTGTATTCCAACGCGAAATTCGACATGCCGCTGTGGGATGGCGCTTACGGGTCTTACCCAGGAAGATTGCGCCAGATAGGTGTCGAGGTTCGCGCCACCTTCTGATTGCTAAGGAAGTAGGCCGGGCGCAAAAGCGCCCGGCCGACTCGGGCGACCGTCCCCGCAGCCCCGAACGCCCCCAAAGACAGTAGAATCGGGGGCCGATACACAAGGTGATCCAGGGTATTAGCTGCAGCGGTGCCGTAACGCGGTATCCAAGCACCTGTAGCCGCCGACGCTAAAGACCCGGTCGGAGGGATTCATGTTGACTTTCGTCTTAGCTGTTGCGCTGGCCCTGGTGGGTTCGTTCTTTTGCTCGATCATGGAATCTGTCTTGTTGTCGATCGGCCAAGCGGAAGTAGAAGGGTTGGTTCGCAAAGGCAAACGATCGGGCCGACTCCTACGGCGTTTCAAGCGCAGGATAGATGTTCCGATTGCCGCGATACTAATCGTCAATACGATGGCGCATACGGTCGGAGCGTCGGTTGCGGGCGCTAGCTACGAAAACGTTTTCGATAGGAACACGTTATGGGTGTTTACGGTCGTGTTCACCGTTGCTGTGTTGTTGTTCACCGAAATTATTCCTAAGACCCTGGGCGCGACCCGTACCAAGGAATTAGCAAGGCCGGTCGCTTACGGCATCCTGGGGCTGACCGTCGTCTTGCGGCCGCTCGTAAGCCTTAGCGAGAGCATCTCGCGATTGCTGCGCCGAGACAAGGAGAGCCCGTTGATATCGGTTGAGGAGATCCGTTTGCTGGCGAGCCTTGCGAGAAAGGAAGATGTGTTCGGGGCGCGTGCCGCACGCATTATCGTCGGCGCGACCCGGCTCAACCAGCTGCGAGCCAGTGATGTGATGGTGCCGAGACAAAGGGTAGTTTTTTTTTCCGGAGAGCGGAGCGAAACAGAGAATCTAGCAACACTGAGAACCTCGAAACACAGTCGCTTACCGTTTTCCCGATCGGATGATCTCGACGATGTTGCCGGTATCGTGTTGGCCAAGGAACTTTTTTTTCAGCTTCAGGAGCGGCCGGGCGAAAACATCGACTGGGGAGCGTTGATCCGAGAAACTTTGACGATTCCCAAGAGCAAGCCCCTCAATAGTCTGCTCCGGGATTTTCAGGAAGCCAGGAGGCACATGGCCATCGTCGTCGATGAGCATGGTGGCGTCGAGGGCATTGTCACCTTCGAAGATGTGCTCGAAGAAATTGTTGGCGAGATTATCGACGAGAGCGATCACGAGGTCGACCTCATTTGGCCGCAGGACGACGAGTCGCTAATCGTGCTCGCATCGATCGACACCCGCCAGGTGAGCGAGCGTTTGGGGGTGGAGTGGCAATCGCAGGAAAACAGCACGACGCTTGGCGGCATCGTGACCGAGCAACTCGGACGGATTCCAGTCGAGGGAGACCGAGTCGAGTGGAACGGTTTTCAGCTAGAGGTGCTTTCCGCGACCGAAACGCACGCGGAGCGAATTCGTATCCGCCCCATCCCCAATAGGTAACATCCTGGGCGCGGCGGCCCGTTAGCCGGGGCCGTATTTGGCCTTGTATTCCGCATCGCCGTCCCGGAACTTGGTCCACTTATCGATCTCGAAGATCTCGGGCGTCTGCAACTCCAGTGAGCGCCGCGCACCGGCGGGTAGTTCGTCGATGCTGGCGAGTTTGGTGCCATAGGCGCGGCCGTAACTGCGTCCTTGCCGCCCGCCCATCCCTATCCACGCGCCCCAGCTAACCAGGTTTTGGAACTGACAAAAGGCGGGCACGTTAGCCCGTTTCGGGTCCGCCGCCTCGTCCGCCCGCGCGCCGTGCACAAACATGGAGTCCCAATAGTGGGTCTCCCCGGGAGATTCCTTCGGCCAGGTAGCGGCGTCAAAAGGACTCGGAAAGGAGAAATGGGACGCGGTGGGCACGAAGAGCATGTCGCCGATCACTTCCATGCGCAGTGGTTTCGGTTTGAGGGTTGCCTCCGGCCCGGTCTCGACGCCGTCGGCACTCATGCGGACGTTGAGGGGGCCGCCGACGAACGGCCAAACCTCGCGGGTCTCGCCCGTGAACGGGTTCTTCCAGTGATGCAGGACCTCGTCGGTGTCGAATCGGCAGTAGGCACCGGACTCGTAAACCGTGAACGCATAGGTGTCGTTGTCGAGTGGTTCGCAGACCTTCACGTTGAGATTGTTCATCGTGTACAGCGGGATCAGGTTGCCGCTGTTCAAGTAGGCATACAGGTGCAGCCGATAGAAAGTGTGGACCACCTCATTGGCTGCCGAACCTACGACTTTCGCGCGCAGCCGGGCCCGCTCCGCCGGATCGTCCAGGTTCAGCTTCTCCATCGCCGTGCGGGCGAGCGGCGATGCCGCGGCCAGAGCCAACCCCCCGGCTCCGAATAAGGTGCTGCGGCGGGTTAGTGTGTCCATTCTTGCTCTCCTGAAATGTCGGTCTTGCCGTTGTTATTGTTGGACCTTTGGCGGGTTGGCTTGAGCGCCCGCAAGGCCATTGTAGCGTGCATATTACCATTCCAATTCGATGCAAATATCCATTCGGAAGCTTACGCTTGCCGCGGGTTCGAGCGCACAGACGGGATAGGCGGGATGGGCCAGATTAATGGCGTTTGGCGGCGCCGACAGGGGTTCGATCGCAATCGCCGCTCTTCCCGGCGGCGTATACAGTTGGATGCTGCGAACCCCGGGCTGGGTATCGCCCGGAGCGACTGCGGAAACGATGCGCCGGACAAGGCCCGCTCGCGCCATACCATCGGCCTGCCGGACCCGGATATCCTCGGAAGTCGACGCGACGATTCGGCCATCCGTTGGCTCGAGCTCGGCGAACACGTCATCCCAGTGCTCCGATCCCTTTAACAACCTACCGGCCCGAAAATCGTCGGCGCCGGAAACGTCTGCCAGTTCGCCCGTGGGGGTCGCTTCCTCCGCCTCGTCGAGCAGCCACCGTTTTGCTGCCGGAATGGATACTACGCAGTCGCCCGACCGATGTAGGTAAGGGTGCCAGCCAAAGGCGATGGGTTGGACGATCTTACCCGTGTTGCGTATCTCTATGGTCGAGCTCAAACACCGCGGTGATACCGTGACAATATGATGCACGTGGTAATCGAAGGGGAACAATTCCGGGTCGAGGCCATCGGGCCGGACGACGATCTGAACGGAACACGCGGCGCTCGATGCATCGATGGTTTCGAGTTGCCATGGGAGGTTGCGGAGATGGCCGTGTCGAGCCGGCTCGATTCGATACGATCGGCCCTGGTAGTCGAAGATACCCGTCTGGTTCTTCCCCACCCTGCCCGGGGTGGGGCCGAGTAGGGGGATTCCAAAGCTCGTGGGTTTGGCCGCCACTGCGTCCAGGTCCACCGCCTCTAGTATGGGGATTGGTTCAGCCAAATCAGCCGGCCGATAGGAGAACGCAAGGATATTGGCGCCCCAAACGGGGCTAAAGACGGCCTCGGTTGTGCCCGCGGCATCGGCGCAGCTTAGCTTGCGAATAGGTTGCTCGCCGTTATCCATGCGTTATCCTAGTTGGAAGGCTTATTTTTTTCTAATTGTGACCAAGCAGGGGGCGATCACCGTGAAGGCATATGAAGTGGGTGAGTTCGGCGAGACGGGCAGGTTGCGGTTGGTCGACCGTCCCGTGCCGACGCCAAAAGCGGGCGAGGCCTTGGTGAAGATACGCGCTACCGGCCTCAATGCTCGCGATTTGTCGATCATGAAGCGCGATCTGCCTACCATTGTGATTCCGCCGACGCATATTCCGCTGTCGGACATGGCGGGCGAGGTGGTGGCCGTCGGCGACGGCGTCACCGGGGTGAACGCGGGCGACCGCGTGACCATGACCCATTATTGGCGCTGGCTCGACGGCAACTGGCACGAGTCGATGCGCGAGGAAGACTATGCGATGTCCCTCGACGGTTTCCTCGTCGAGCAAGCGGTGGTCCCCGCCGCCGCGTTGATCAAGCTGCCGGACAGTATTAGCTATGAGGAGGCCAGCACCTTACAGAGCGCCGGCCTGACCGCATGGAACGCCGTCGTCGAGAACGGCCGGGTCAAGCCAAGCGACACCGTCGTGACCATCGGCACCGGCGGTGTTTCGGTTTTTGCCATGCAGTGGGCGAAGATGAAAGGCGCACGGGCGATCGTGACCTCGTCGAGCGACGACAAGTTGGCCCGCATGCGGGAATTGGGTGCGGACGGCGGGGTGAACTACGCGAAGAACCGTGCCTGGTCGGAGGGGGTGATGGAACTCACCGACGGCCGCGGCGCGGATATCGTCGTCAACAACGTCGGCATTTCCGAGCTCGATCAGTGCATCGAAGCCTCTGCGTCGGGCGGTCGCATCATGCACGTTGGGGCTAATCCCGTCGCGCCGGACCGCAAGGCAGCGATACCGGAAGCGCCGAAGCGCATGGGGCTGATCATCATGCGCGACCTGACCATCAAGGGCATCATCGTCGGCAGTAGGAAGATGTTCGTGAGGCTGATCGAAGAGATGGCGGCGCACCGTATCAAACCCATCATCGATCGTGTTTACGACTTCGACCAGGTTAACGAGGCGATCGAGTACATGGCCGGCGGCGAGAAACTCGGCAAGGTGGTCATCCGGGTTCAGTAGCGTTTCAGATCCTCTCGGAAACGAACCCCCCAACCGATTGACGAAACCGCAACGTCACGAAGGCGACACCGACGACGTTCGTTGCCTTCAAGCCGACTCGCTTTTGGCCGAGATTCGACACCCGCGCGATCGCGTCGGCGAGCGGACTAACGATCTTGATGAGCTGGCCTTGCGTCAGCTTCGCCTGGGTCAGGAAGCGCATGCCCTTGAGTGAGATGTCTTCCGTTTGGGCCCTGAATCCGGACGCTTGTGGCCAGTGCGTGTAGAAAGTGATTTGCTGGTTTTTACCGACTCTCGCGACGGCGCGTTGGCCTGTGAGCTCGAGTCTTGGGCTATCGGCGGGAAACAGCGGACTGGCACAAGTGCCGCAGGCGGTGTCTTCGGCGATGGCCGTCCCGGGGCCGTGCCCCTGGCCGCAAAATACACAATCATGGGCCGGATTAGGGACCGGCGGCACCGCCGCGCCCTGTGCCGAGGGTGCTGCACTGCCACCAGGTTCCTCCTGGGCCAGGTCCGCCGCAACCAGATACGCATCGTATTCGGCGCGGAGCTTTGCATCGCAAAGCACCGCATAGGCTTCGTTGAGCAACACCGCCGTCGCCACGTCGCCCCCAAGATCCGGGTGGTGCTTGAGTTTTTGCATCAACGTCCGATAGCTCGCCCGGATGACTTCCGCCGGCGCATTGCGGCTCACCAGCAGCAGTTCGTAGTAGTCGATGTCTTGGTTTGGTTGAGCCATACCGGTGTATCGGCGGCTTCGGCGTTTTTTTTAGAGCAATCCTGACTCCATGCATACAATGGCACTAGGATAAGTCATTCGACTACGGCAAACGGAGCTAACCAACATGATCGAAATACAGCGGGACGGGCCGGTTGCGATTGTTAAATTCAATCGTGGCGAAAAACACAATGCATTCAATCAATCCCTAATCGCTCGACTCACCGAGACCGCTCGCCGCCTGGGATCGGACTTGGAAGTGCAAGCCGTCGTTTTGACCGGCACGACCGCCGCTTTCTCCGCCGGGATGGACCTCGATGACGCAATGTGGCGCGACGACGACGCCTCCGACCTGGAGCGACGGGAAATGTCCGCCAGCGGCGTTCGCCTATGCCGGGCATGGGAGACATTGCCCCAGGTCACCATCGCGGCAATTGACGGTTTTTCCGTCGGGGCGGGCGTCGCGCTGGGTCTGGCGTGCGACTGGCGCGTGATCGCCGACGATGCATTTCTGTACGTCCCGGAAGTGAAGATCGGCATCAATCTCCAGTGGGGCGCACTGCCCAGGCTAATTAGTTTGGTCGGTCCAGCCAAAGCTAAGCGTATTTGTTTGTTGTGTGAAAAGCTGGTGGCCCGCGACGCGCTGGAATGGGGCCTGGTCGACTACGTTGCGGAACCTGCCGGCGCTTTGGCGAAGGCAGTCGCCGTGGCTCATGCGGTTTGCGAAAGGCCCGCCGTGACCGTGCGCATGGTCAAGGAAGCGGTCAACGCCACGGCTAACGCCCTGCATCATGTGAGTAGTTTCGCGGATGCGGACCAGAGCCAGTTGAGTGGGCAATTCGCTGCCGCCCGACGGGCCCGCGCCGATTTTCTAGATAAACAGTAGCCGTTACAATGCGGTCGCACCCAGTTGAAGCGCCAGGGACCTGTTGCCGCTAGCGAAACACGTCGAACATGTAGCTGTATTTCACGAATAGGCTGCGGTCCGGCGTCGAGCCGGTGAATGCGCTGAACCCGCGAGAATCGTTGTAGACCACGAACAAGCCCGTGTTGGCGGCCTGTAGCCAGGAAAAGCGAATGTTGCTGGACCACAGATCCGCCACGTCGTTGTATTGCACCAACGCCTGCAGCGCGATCCGGGGCGTAAACGCGTAAGACACCCGCAGCCGACCCAGATTGGTGTTGAAGCTGCCCGCCGCGAGATCGATGTTATTACGCGACCAGGTCAGCTCGGATGTAAACCGTTCGTTAAGCCGCATGTGCAGTGTGGGCTCCAGGTTGATGCGGTCGCCGTCGAAAAACCCGCCGATGATACTCCGCAAGGAAACGCTGACCTTTGCGCCGCGGTTGGTATGGGCGACCAGCTGGAGCTCCTGGTTGTCGTAGGTGCCCGGGTTCACGACGATACCATCGGAGATTTCGAAGGGCGTGATCACACCCTCCCGCGTGAAGTTCACGCCCGTATGGATTTCCGCGGCGCTCCTGAACTCCCAGTGGGAATCAACGTGGAGGAACCCGGTCTCGTGGAAGCCGTCTGGCTTCCAGTAGCCTCGGTAGGAAATATGCGGGCGAATCTCCTGCAGCGGCCCCTTCTCGGGGCGGATGCGGCGCAAGAGAAATATGGACGGACGCCGAAACCCGCCAACCCGGCTCAGGAAACCGACTTCCGGATTGAAGTTCTGGCCCACGTCCGTGTAGTCCATGCGCAGGTCCCAGGCCGGGGTCGAGTATTGGCCACCGATGGAGAAGGCGGCTTCATCACCGCCGAGCCCCGGCGTATCGGTTTGGGCGGCGAAACCGTTGATCAGCCCGTATTGCCCCAGGCCCCAGCGGCCGTCCACGGCATAGGTTCGGTTGAAGTCATTAGAGTCG